>DKOG01000141.1 GCA_002469915.1 Bacteroidetes bacterium UBA7368 | reverse complement strand
CATCATGTACTGAAATCGTGGTGTCTGCCTCCACGGCTAACCATGCAGCCACATCACCTGTAACATGGGCTTGGAGAACGGTCTGATGGTGCTTCAACAACTCTTTTGCGTCAGAAGTCGGCGCCTGACCTTGAGCTACGTTGACCAGCAGAACGGATACGACTAGAGTGCAGATCTTCATGCTGTCAGAGATAAATTCCATTTTGGTGAGACGCAGTAGGCTCTCTTTAAAGTAGCGCACACCCATTTCGATCACTATGCTGAGAAAATAGATGTAGCAAAACTATCTCAGACTATTACATCAAGCGCGAGTCGTAACCCCAATGCAATAAGGCCTGGCGTTGCTTCTTTCTACACGACAGCTCCTTTTCAGGGCAGTTTTTCACTACCTGAGCTCTATGGCGGGTCATCATTCGCCAGCGATGCACCTGCCTATCATCATCTGGACCACGCCTTCCCATGTAATACCGGCAATACCATTGAAACCATCCGCGAGGATCATCAGGGAATATCCACCCTTTCCGATTCCATTCACTCAGCGGCTGGGAAGCGTCTACTCCAAAAAAGTTGATTGATGGGTCGGCACCTGACGGCGATAATCGAGCATTCACGAACCAGGATTCAGGAAATTCATCCTGGCAATCAGTCATGTACTTTCCACCGAACACGCCTAACTCAAGCATTTCTGCAGGCGTTAACTCAGGCTTAAAATCAGGTGCATAATTCTTTCCTTGGGGTTCAACTAACACATACTGGTAGTCAGACTGCATTCGGTCATTGACTATCACGATCTTTTCTTCCACAACTTCCTCGATTATGCCAATCTCAGATCGGCGTGTTTTAGGAGAGTATTCCCCCCTCTCTTCAGAATGAATTCGAGTCTTTCGAATTCCACCTATCGCTTCACTCGCGCGCACAATTGATTCATCTTCGATTGTTGCGTCTCGGAGAGTGTAACGAAAAGTGTAGCCGAGGTTTCATTAAACGTGACCGAAGAGTCTTCCAATACTCTTTGACCAGAATCGGAAAGTTTAACCAAACTCTTGCGAGCATCCCTTGGGTGCTTCTCTTTTTTCACCATGCCCAATTTTTCCATAGGAGCAATTAGTCTTGTCACTCCTGAAGCGCTCAGTTCTACACTTCGGGCTAAGTCTATGCGAGACATCGTCTGATTGGAAGCCTCACTCAGCGTGTGCAGAATGTGGTATTCAGTAAAGCTGATTCCATGCATGCTTAAGTGAGCATCCATGCTTTTCATGAGCTTGGCGTTCAGGTTATGAAGAGAAAGAAAAAGATCGCTGGCTCGTTCCATTGCAACACACGTGCTATATGTTTGATTCATACTTGATAACTCAAGTATAATACAACTATAACCTATTTCCTAATAGGTGCTCTGCTGAACGTAGCTAAGCGTCCCGGTTTTCTTTCTGCTTACGATCATAAAGAACGCCAAAAACGATCCCAAGAGCGATTCCCAGCGCAATGTTATCCAATGCCACTCCGAATGCTACGCCAAGTGCGATGCCGATAGCAATCCCTTTACTCTCTTCCATAGCGACATAACCCTCTATTGATTAAACCACAAAGTTCTCACCTCCCCAACGAAAGTAAGCGTGCCCAACGCTCCAACCTAGCGTGATTTGCGGGCTTCCATTACCTTCTCCGAAAGCTGCGTCCCCCCTTCAATGCGGTCTGCCTCTGCCGCATGAGTTTGTGCACAATCATAGTCCTCAGTCGTCAAACAGACTTCCATGATTGACTCATGAATCGATGAACTAGTAGGATAATATCCCGCCGTCAATTCTAGAATTGCGCGGGCTTTGTCTGGCTGCCCAGCATCCAACGACATAAAAGCCAACATATCCAGTAACTCTTCCTCCATGGGTTGTGGATACCCCATATTCGTTGACCTAGCGCTAGACTGATTACGTATGAGCGCAAGCAACTCCCCTGTGGGAGTTTCAGGATTGTTATAAAGAGAGGGGGTTTTCAACTCCCAAAAATCATAGAGGGACACCAGCGCGTCGCGCATCCCAACTAACGGGACGGACCCATGAATATCCTGAGGGTAGTACTTCCAGTCAAACCGAAGTCCCTTGGGCGGAGTCGACTTTAGCTTCGTCACAAACAAAAGCAAGGAGCGAATTCCTAAGCTAAAAGCCGTCGTATCTGCCATTACCGTCTCTGGCGTCAGTAGATGCGAGAAACGGATAATCTCATTTGCAACGGATACGAACAATCCCTTTCCGGTTAGATCCGAAGATTCCAGCGTACTCAGAGTACGTTCCATCCATCGTTGATCGTCCCAATCAAGGCTGGGATCAATAGCTACATAGTTGGTGAATACATCTGGTCGAGTTACCAACGTATTCACCGCAAAAAGACCTGCATAGGAATGTCCGATGAGTACCCGATGGGTCGTAGTCGGATACTGCGAATCGATTAAAGGAATGAGCTCATCAGCTAAAAAAGACATAAACCGATCTGATCCACCCGACTCCTGCACCGATGCACCGTGCCGCGAATCGATACTAGATGGCGTTAAATCGCGTGTTCGATTGTTCGCATTAGAAATACCAACAACGATCATTTCAGGTAGCCTAAACTGATTATAGAACTCCTGAATAGCTGCAAGCCCCCCGAGAAGCACTCCTCCATCAAGCAGGTATATGACCGGATAGGATTGTCCCTCGACCAGACTCCTCCCTCCTGGAAGATGGACCCAATACGATCTCTGCTCTTGAAGAACCTCAGAGTACAGGCTGTCCGGGACGTCAACTTGGAGTAGATAATTGGACTCGCTTGAGGTTTGGGCAATGACCGCTGATGGTAGCAGGCATACCAGCAGTGCTATGGCGACAATACTTAACTTGGACATATATGAGTCCATGGAGAACGTTGGTTTGGTCAAGGAGGTAGCGCGTCGGTTGTAGGACGGTCTCGATTGCTGTGAGTTGCCTGGGATGAAATAAATCATGTGAAAGACTTGGCTCACACATTCCGTACTCTGGAAATGAACTTCTTATTGATTGAGTTAAAACGGAAAGTCCGAAAGAATAAAAATGCACCTCAAACAGGTTTTTTGCGTAATTGAGTTCAAGCATACATCGAAAAGATTGGTCAATGAAAGTTTTTAACGAAAAGGAAACGGCTGCAATTCTAAAAACGGCAGCCGAACAATCTCACAAGGGCCTTTCAAACGAGGACCCAGGCCTAACTATCAATGAACTCGAAGTCATTGCTAAAGAGGCTGGAATTGATCCCTCGGAGATTAGTAAAGCAGTTGAAGCACTAGAGAATAAAAGCCAGCCTATCGATCACGATTTTTGGGGAGGACCGTTTTCATTTTCTGAACACGTTCAGATTGATCATGAGATAACTAGCGTGGAATGGGAAAACATGCTGGTCTCCATCCGAGCCTTTTTTCAATCCCCGGGTGAAGTCCATACCAGAGATATAGTGCACGAGTGGAGATCCCCGAGAGGAACGAGTAACTCGGCACACATAACGGCGGTAAAAGAACACAATAAAACCAATGTCAGCGTGAACTGGAGCGGTCCTTTGACTGCTCTTCCTTTTTATCTCCCCATTCCTCTGGTAGGGATAGCCTCCCTCGTATTTGCTTCCGAATTTTTGGGCTTAGGGGCGGTTTCAGGGTGGTCCTTCGTAGCGTTGGCAATCGGCTTAACGTTTGTGACTGGACGCGCTGCTCTTCGAAGACACATGAACAAGGGATTTACTAAGCTTAAAACCCTTTCTGCAAAGCTTCAAGCCACAGGTCATACCGAGAAACGCGAGCGAGATGAATCGAATGTTCAGCAGGATGCGCAACGTTTAGAGACAGAAGTCACTGCGACCAAACCGCTATTGGATCTTGAACTAGACGACCCTGTCGTTTCTGGCACTACTCCCGAAAAAGCTCTGCGCTCCAAAGAATAGAACCCGCCTAAAGCTTGCGATTACTTCTTTTGCTGTCGGCTCTGCTGCTTGTATTTGAAGTACGTGCCGATCGTCGAAAGCGTAGCCATTACGACTAGGATTAAAAAAACGGGCGAACGCTCAGCCGAGGCCAAATAGAAATACGTAATCACGCCTACAAACGTGATTCCCATGAGTAACGAGCTAAGGCTTCCGTTTTGAAAAGGGCTTCCAAACTTTGTCATAGGAGTATTGGATTATTCAGCTTTAGTAGGTTGGGCTTCGTTAGCGGTGCTACAGTTGGCAGTCTGCATGGAAAGAACCTTGCCTTCGCTCGGATTCCTCGTACCAACCTGAATAAAAGACTCCGAACGATGAAACGCTAAAGACGCCTCGTTGGCCGGTTCCAGATTCATTTCTGCAGCGAGCGTTTCGATACGCTGATCTCTCGACCAATTTCGAATGTATTGATAAAACGCCTTTCCTATGCCTGTCCCTCGATTGGTTTCGGATACGACTACTCGGTCTACATAAAAAAAGGAGGCCAACCGAGATCTGAACCACTTGAAATTGGCGCTATCATACTGGCAATTACCATCGAATCCCATTAAAAAACCAACGATTGCACCGTTTCTTTCCGCCACAATGATAAGAGCACATTGCGAAAATAAAAGCTCAAATCGTTTTTTATCCATAGGGCTGGTCAACTCAACCACGTTGGAGTTTAACCCAATTATGGCATTAGCATCTTGGGCGACGGCAGGTCGAATATCACAAGTTGAGCGCTTCCTTTTACGATTCAAAACCTATCCACGAAGGTAACTGATGGCTAAGTGCAAGCTAGCGTGATGTAGCGTTAGCTAAGAGCCACTCTTCGTAGCTGCCAACATATCGGAAACTCGTGTTTGAAACGTGGCATGACACGAGATACAACCCACTTCAATGCGGTGATAAATCTCAAACAGTTCCGGAATATCCATATCTGCATCAACGGCCTCAGCTAGTTCGATAGATGTATTATGAACGATTCCATCGAATTGAGCAAAACTCCCCATCTCTGAACCTAATTCTTCTTTGATAGCTGCCAACTGATCTGGGGTAACCTTTGGATGCTCCGCTATCCGCATAGCTGCTGCTTTTACGGTTTGGCGCTCTTGTGTCCAAAGACCATGAGCTATTTCGGCCAAATCAGTTTCCAGTCCCCTCATTATGTCGACGAGTGCATTATCTGATGGAGCCGCCTGTAACACGGCACCACTCTGAATCGCCAGGCTTTCCTCGATTCGCGCTTGTTCACACGAAAACGAGGCGACGGTAACCGAACCAAGGACGAATCCAATAATCAGTAATTTCTGCATGAAGGTCTCTTTGATAGCATGTTGAAGATTCGAGAATACAAAAATATGCGTAATTCAGTCTATGAGTCCGTCTGCTGAAACTGCCGTTCCGCTAGAATTCCAATCTGTTTCAGCATACCTGGGAAAATGAATCGGTGTGGTAGAGAAAACAAATACCAATACAGAAGACCCGCTACACCCTTCGGTTCGTAATAGGCTGTTTGTGTGATCGACGTCTTGCCGTCCTCCTGTTTCGAGATATTAAATTCAAGCCAAGCCAGTCCGGGTAGCTTCATCTCTGCTCGCAACAACAAATAATTTGGTGCATCCACCCGTTCGACACGCCAAAAGTCGATGGTATCTCCCTGCTGGAGCGCCGTCGGACTCCGTCTACTTTTCCGCATCCCGACACCGCCGAGCGCCGTGTCAATAAAGCCCCTCAATCTCCAGAGGAAATCAGCATAGAGCCATCCCGTGTCTCCTCCGAGACTAGTAACAACCTTGAAGGCCGCTTCAGGAGATGTCTTGACGACAATTCTGTTCTTTTCAGTGATCAAGTTCTCGGATTCGCCGAGCGTGGAATAGATCTGGTTATCGGACAACCCTGAGGATACCGACCCACTCCAGTAGGTCTCCACGTCGTCCGAGTCAAATCGCTTGAGGGCCCGGGAAACGGCAACTGAGTAATTGACTGGACGGATGTCAAACATGGTAAGAGCGACGGGATTAGTAACGACTACCTCGTTGTCCAATCCGTCAATCAGCAATCGCGCAATTTTCGTATTGATGGGTGTGACCAAGCCTACCCAAAGTGATGAAAGTTTTGGAGTCAGCACAGGCACTTTGAGAATCGGGCGTCTAAGCTGTCTCAAGTCTGCGTATATCGTGAACATGTCCGCGTAGGACAACACTTCCGAGCCCCCAATCTCAATAATTTCGTCCCGGCTTTGAGGAGTAGTAAGTGCCGCTGTCAGATAGCTCAACACATCCCGGACACCAATAGGCTGCGTTCTAGTGCGTACCCATTTTGGAGTAATCAAGACGGGGACTCTTTCCGACAAATAGCGGACAAGCTCAAAAGACAAGCTGCCAGAACCGACAATCACACCTGCTCTGAATTCGGTTACACTTACGCCAGAAGAGCGCAACGCCTCGCCCGTTTTAATTCTACTGCTCAGGTGCTTCGAGGTCTTCACCGTTGTAGGCTCTATTCCGCCGAGATAGATAATCCGATCTACACCCTCGTTATGAGCAGCCTTTCCAAAATTATGAGCCGCTTGCTCCTCGGTTGATATCAAGTCATTCTGAAATCCGCCGAGTGAATGAATCAGATAATAGGCCGATTCAATCCCCTCAAAAACACCTACCAAAGATGCCTCGTCTAACACATCGCCTTCAATGGTTTCAACCTTTTCACTCCACCATTTATCCCGCATTCTTGAAGCGTCCCGAACCAAGCATCGGACTTCATGTCCGGCACTGAGTAGTTCAGGAATCAGGCGTCCCCCAACATAACCCGTCGCTCCAGTAACCAGAATCTTCAAGATATTGCCTTTTAATAAATGGGAGGTGGTTATTTGATCGAGAGAAGATCTTAGTCAGCGTTTTCTTCCCGCCAATCGCGGATTTGTTTCCAGCCAACTTCAGGTTTTATACTGCAAACCATAGCACGGCAAAAAAATGGCAGATCGTGCCAGCAAGCACAAACAGGTGCCATACGAAGTGACTATACGGCAATTTGTGCGCTACAAAAAAGACCACACCCACGGAATAGAAAAGGCCACCTGCTAGCAACCATCCTATTCCCTCGGCCGGCATCGCGCTTAGAAGCGGTTTCGCTGCTATCACAACAAGCCAACCCATGACCAAATACATACTGGTTGAAAACCGAGAGTATTGGGCACCGTAAACAATTTTGACAACGACACCAATAACAGCACTTCCCCAAACGAGACCAAAAAGAGTCCATCCCCATACTCCACCCAGTACTCCAAAGGTAAAAGGCGTGTAGGTACCCGCTATGAGGACATAGATCGCAGCGTGGTCAAAACGCTGCAACCGTTCTTTTACCTTTCCCACAGGCATGACATGGTACCAAGTCGATGCGAGATACAGAAAGACCATCGATACGCCAAAAATGCTGCTTCCCACTACATCAATCGGACCACCACGCTCCACTGCACCGATTACGAGGATAGGAATCGCCGCAACTGAGCCTAAAAGACCTAATCCATGGCTAATACTATTTGCCAACTCCTCTCCCCGTGGGATCCAAGCTACTTTGGTACTTTGTCGAAGGTCGAAAGACATGTAGATGGTTCGGCGGTTTGATAGGTCGCAGCGATTATGCGATCACCCATTGAAGACTGGTTTCCAATACGAGGGCTAGTTGTCGCGTTTATCGGCGGCTGCTTTTTGGTTGAACTCGAACTCACGCGTCCGTTGTAGTTGCTCTTCCAGCCTCCATTCAAAGCTAAACCTACTCATCAAATGGTCAGCAATTGGACCAAGGCCTATTTTTGCTCTTCTCTCATCAATATTAGCCGGATCGAAAACAGGCCAAACATTGAAACTTTTAGTTTCTGGATAATACTTCATTTGGCCGCCGTAGATCTGTAAGTCACCTCGGTCTGTGGCAATTCGATCCTCTGCCCGAACCAGGAATCGAGGATGCAAATTCCCCTCTTGCACGGCTTGCCTCATCATAGGTAGGTATTTAATCCGAATGTCATTTGCTGAATGCTGCAGCACATTGCTTATGGTCAGATTACCCTGTTCACCGATCACGCTTTTCGCTGGCCATCCGTGGCTATCGAGAATAGCTCTCACCTTCCTTTCGTTGATGACGTGGTTCCTTTCGTAGATCTTCTGCTGTGCTTGCGCTTGCTCAGAATCGGCGCCGTGCGTAGAAATGAACGAGTCCCGCAGCCGAATGGGTTCTTGCTCAGATCTATAAACGCTATCGAGGACGGCCACCAAGTCCGAGCCACTCAACACAGCACGCTGCGCTGATATGTTCTGGACTCGTGTATTCTGCGCTTCGGCGCTTTCAATGAAGCTAATAGACAGAAACAGCATGAGGAGAATGCCGCCAGATCTCGTCCACATAATAAGAGACCAGTTAGAGGGTGGTTGGGCTACTGTAAAGACCCTCTGCCCCTCTCTTTGTTTCTACCAGAAAAGGCTGAACAATTCTCAATCAACGCCGCGTAATGACCGGTTGAGCACTTCACGTGAAGTGCTCAACCGGCATACACCATCCATCTCAAAACCAATTGGTTTAGTCTAGATCAAATCGATCCGCATTCATGACTTTCGTCCATGCGGCAACAAAGTCGTGTACAAACTTTTCTTTGTTGTCATCCTGAGCATAGTGCTCGGCATATGATCGAAGAATCGAGTTTGAACCGAACACGAGATCAGCTCTCGTTGCCGTCCATTTGACGCTGCCCGTCTTCCGATCACGGATTTCATACCCGTTTTTACCCGTAGGTACCCACGTGTACTTCATATCCGTCAAGTTGGAAAAGAAGTCGTTCGTCAGTGCGCCTACGTGATCGGTGAACACACCGTGGCTCGAACCGCCATGGTTTGTACCGATTACGCGCATACCGCCAATGAGTGCGGTCATTTCGGGTGCAGTAAGCCCCATGAGCTGCGTCCTATCGAGCAAGAGCTCTTCTGGGCTCACCGTATAGTCCTTCTTAATCCAATTACGGAATCCATCATGCAACGGCTCCAGCATTTCAAATGACTCGATGTCCGTCATTTCATCTACCGCATCGCCACGACCTGCCGCAAATGGAACGACAACATCAAAGCCTGCCGCTTTTGCTGCCTGCTCAACACCCACGTTTCCAGCCAGTACAATGACATCAGCTACGCTTGCTCCCGTTTTGGCTGCGATACTTTCTAGCACGCCTAATACTCTGGCAAGCCGCGCTGGCTCGTTACCCTCCCAATCTTTCTGAGGAGCCAGGCGGATTCTTGCACCATTGGCGCCACCACGCATGTCCGAGCCACGAAAGGTTCGTGCACTGTCCCAAGCAGTACTTACCATGTCGCCAAGGCTCAGGTCGCTAGATGTAATCTGGGCTTTTACAGCATCGATGTCGTAATTCGTGTTTCCTGCAGGTACTGGGTCCTGCCAGAGCAGGTTTTCCTCAGGTACATCAGGGCCGATATAGCGCGCTTTGGGTCCCATGTCGCGATGCGTAAGCTTGAACCAAGCACGAGCGAACACCTCATCAAAATAAGCTGGATCGGCATGGAATCGTTCTGAAATCTTGCGGTACGCTGGATCCATTTTCATGGCCATATCCGCATCCGTCATGATCGGGTTTTGCCGGATCGATGCATCCTCGGTATTAACCGGCATATCCTCTTCCTTGATTGCTACCGGCTCCCACTGCCAAGCGCCTGCGGGACTCTTCTGCAATTCCCAATCATGATTGAGCAGCATATTGAAATAGCCATTGTCCCATTCGGTCGGACGCGAGGTCCAGGCTCCTTCAAGACCACTGGTCACGGAATCGCTACCCACACCTCGACTTGTCTTGTTATTCCAACCCAAGCCCTGCTCCTCGACACCGGCTCCTTCTGGCTCGGCACCCAACAGATCGGCATTGCCGTTACCATGAGCTTTGCCCACGGTGTGTCCACCAGCAGTCAACGCAACTGTTTCCTCATCATTCATGGCCATTCGAGCAAACGTCGTACGGACATCATGAGCCGTCTTGAGCGGGTCAGGCTGACCGTCTACTCCTTCTGGATTCACGTAGATCAAGCCCATCATCACTGCGGCTAGCGGGTTATTCAGATCTCTTTCGCCGGAATAACGGCTATTGGGATTATCAGTTGGCGCAAGCCATTCTTTTTCAGATCCCCAGTATATGTCGGTCTCTGGATGCCAGATGTCTGGGCGTCCAAAAGCAAACCCAAAGGTCTTGAAGCCCATAGACTCATAGGCGATGTTGCCGGCCAGAATAATGAGGTCGGCCCAACTCAGCTTGTTGCCATATTTCTGCTTGATCGACCAGAGCAAGCGACGTGCCTTGTCCAGGTTGGTATTATCGGGCCAAGAGTTAAGCGGTGCAAAGCGTTGGTTGCCGGTACCAGCTCCACCACGTCCATCAGCCGTGCGATACGTACCGGCGGCATGCCAGGCCATGCGAATCATAAGACCACCGTAGTGTCCCCAATCTGCAGGCCACCAGTCCTGACTATCGGTCATCAGGGCATGCAGATCTTTTTTGAGCGCATCCACATCGAGTGATTTGACAACCTCACGATAGTCAAAGTCCTCTCCCATTGGGTTAGTCTTGGTATCGTG
>DKOG01000155.1 GCA_002469915.1 Bacteroidetes bacterium UBA7368 | reverse complement strand
ATCCGCGCAACCCGTTGACCTCGGAAAAAATTCGCCTTGGTCAACTCCTGTTCCATGATCCAACATTGAGCCAGAGCCCTCTTTATGAGTCCTCTAGGGGTACCTATTCCTGCGCGACCTGTCACCATGCCAAAGCCGGATTTCAAGCGGGTCGACAGCAGTCCATCGGAGATGGCGGATCAGGATGGGGAGAACGTGGTGAAGCCCGCAGACCGGACCCTCGATACCCTCTTTTCGATGTCGATACACCTCCTTTAAGAAGTCCTTCCGTACTTAACACGGCATATCAGCGTGTCATGCAATGGTCCGGCGGAGCGGGTGCCAACGGCCCAAACGATGAAACCACTGGTTTCTGGTCAGACAAAGGCGTAACGCGAGTCAATCATTTAGGATATGACGGATTAGAAACACAGGCCATTCTAGCTATGAATTCGCACAGAATGGACAATGCGTCTACAAGCGTCGTAGCTACAAACTCGGAATACCAGGCACTCTGGAATCAAGTCTTTCCGGGAGAGCCGGTGTCAGACGAAAAAGTGGGGCTAGCCATTGGAGCCTACGAACGAACAATCATGGCAAGTCAAGCTCCCTTCCAGCGCTGGTTGAAGGGCGAAACAAATGCTATGACATCTCAGGAAAAGCGAGGTGCTCTAGTATTCTTCGGACCTAGCGCCTGCTCAGATTGCCACACAGGACCGGCCTTGAGCTCTATGGCATTCTATGCCTTGGGTATGAAAGACATGGCTGGGCCCGACGTGTTTAATTCACCCCCTGAACAACTAGGTCGGGGAGAGTTTCTAACCACGGGCACGTCTGACTACAAATTCAAGGTCCCTCAGTTATACAACATGATAGACTCTCCATTTCTAGGACATGGTGGCACGTTTAAATCTATCAGGGAAGTCGTCGACTATTACCATCGAGGGATACCCGAGCAAAACCTACCACCAGGAACCGTCACCGATCAATTCAAGCCACTGGTATTGACTCCCGATGACCTGTCAGACCTCACCGTATTCCTCACAACGGCCCTCCGCGATCCCGATCTAGGACGCTACGTCCCGTCATCCGTACCATCCGGAGGATGTATTCCTGCCAATGATGCACAGGCTCGAATAGATCTTGGATGCAACTGAACGTAAACCGGCTTTTAGGTATCGATTTCCTTCTTTTTCAAAAAGAATACGCCTTCCCGACCCGAGGTAACTACGATTAAACCGCTTTTGAAGAAGGGATAGCTACTCCAGGCACCTAAGACAGGGGAATTGTCGTTTGGACCATATGGGACGGTATCAAAAGAGGCGACTTCCACCGGATTTTCAGGATCGCTAACATCGATAATCCGAAGACCCGCCACATAGTTTGTCTGATACATCAAGTTACCCTTGATGTAAAGATCATGGTCAATAGCGCTGTTATCAGCTAGGTATTCGCTAGCTAAGATGGGCTCGTCTAGATCCTGAAGGTCAAAAATAAGCGTCCTTGTTGCGTCTACGATCCCAGACGATTCGTCCCCCTCATCATTAAGGAAAAAATACCGATGATCTTCTGTCAACCACCCCTGATGAGTGTAAGCGACGTTCGGATAATCTGCGGTTGAAATAGCTGTGGGGTTCGACTTGTTCGTTACATCTGCGATGGATAAGGCATTTCCATTAGAACTAAGGCACACTTCCCTGCCGGCATAATCGGCATCAGGACCATGATAGGAAACGCATTGCACATCATGCGTGGCTCCCGAGCCACCATGTGTCGTTGGATCGTTGAAGCAACCCACAAATACAGGATTCGCCGGGTCGTTCAAGTCCATCATGTGTAGGGCACCTCCACATGTTTCACCCCCAGAATCGTTTCCGACAGCGTATCCAAATCCAGTATCCAGATTGATATGCAGGTTGTGAGAACTGAACACGCCTTTATAGATATTGGTCTCCGTGAGAGTGGTAGGAAACTGCGTTATATCTCTTAATTGAGTAAGATCGTAGATCTGCATATGATGAGCTCCTGCCCCGTCAGCTACGATATAGGCGTGATCCTTATACACCTTCATGTCTCTCCACAAACTGCGATGCCCTGAAGCGGTATGAGGGAGGTCGCCCACAAACAAGGGATGTGAAGGATCTGCGAGACTTACGAATGAAGTACCATCCGTGCGACCTACAATGGCCCATTCGGTACCCGTTTCTGGATCTGTCCAACCCCAAACATCATTCATCTGGATTCCCCTCTCGGCTCCGACATCACCTCGAGACAGAAACGAAATGATATCTACGTTTTCACAAGGGAATCCAGCAGCGACCTCTTCTTCGCAAGACACCTTGTCCCCCGTGATCGTCTCAAATACGCCAGAATCAGAAAGCACGACGCCACTTTCTATCCACCCGCTTTCGTCTTGCTGAAACACAAATCCGGCACCCTCAAAATTATCGTGCCCCGGCGAGCCGACTACAGCATGAGTACCTGAAACAGCTACTGCACCACCGAATCCACTTCGATATTGAAGCATAAGAGGCTGAACCATTTCCGTGGACTTCATCCTCATCGTCTCAGCGTTGATTTCATAGGAATAGATCGTTCCATTAGAGTCGCCGTAACCAGGGGCTCCTATCCAGACAGATGTGCCGTTGAAGGCCAGAGATGCGCCAAATTGCTCGTTACCAGCCGAATCGAACGGTTCCAGCTTGTATTGGTAGGTCCACTGCCCAGTATCTGAGTTTTGAAAATAGACGGCAGCTGCTCCCTTGCGACCGTCATGACCCGGCATTCCAACGATCATATGACTGTCTTCCATTAACAGGGCAGACCCAAACGCATCGCCTTCCATCTCACGGGAGTGCTCAATGGGTCCGTCTGCATGCCACGATCCGTCTTTAAAGGAGAAGGTCTCCACCCGTCCTTTCCTTCCATCCGCTGAAGGAGACCCAATGGCCGCTCTATCACCTGTGACCGCGAGCGCTGCACCGAGTCCCGTATTGCCCTCTTCTGTGGGCGCAAAGCTGGATGCGTCTAACCAATCTGCATCGCTTCGAACCCAAGCATGAATACTGGCTGATTCATTTCTATCTCCAGCGGCGGTTGCAAGAATATGCTTCCCATCGGTAGCCACGTTAGAACCCAGACCTATCGCGTCTGCACTCAAACGAGCTGTCTCGGCCCATGCCCCATCGCTTGTTCGTTCAAATACATAAATGGCACCAACCAGTGGGGCACCCACGACCATGGTGTTGTTCGAGATTGAAACGGCTCTTCCAAAGCCGTCACCTCGATTCTCCGTGTCTGAAGGTTTAATGGCTCGAGCCATCGCCCACTCTCCATCGGCATCCTGTTCAAACTGAAAAAGCGTGCCAGCCTGAAGAATATTACGCCCCTCACCCACGTAAATAGCATCATTGTCTGCAGCGACAGCGGATCCAAATTGGAGGGCGTATTGGGCAAAGCTTGGCGA
>DKOG01000136.1 GCA_002469915.1 Bacteroidetes bacterium UBA7368 | reverse complement strand
TGCCCGATCCGTTCTAGAAGGAGGGGGCGATCCGGAGCCAAAGGGAAGGATTCATGCCCGTTCCCATATTCTTGAGTGGCCACGCCACTTCGAGTCGGAAGGTGCGATCATCAAAGGCGACACCAAAGCCCGCTGAAGAGACCGTATCGTCTGTAGAGAACTCATTTTGTCCTGACATATTGGTCCAACCGGCATCAAAGAGGCCAAAAACAGCCACGTCGTCCAAAATGAAATCAAAGATATCTGGATCGAAAAGCATCAGCTCTGCATTGGCAAGTATCATCCGCGACCCCAAGAAGATGTTCTGAGGATACCCGCGGACAGATCCTGTTCCACCAAGCGTGAATGCTTTCTGGACCGGCACGGTGCCTTCCGTAAATCCACCGCGAAGACGAAGATTTAACCCCGCATCTCGAGTGAGTCGAGCATAACCTCGAAGGTCTCCGAGATATCGCGAGAAGTCAAAGTCGCCACCTAAGCCTTGTCCAATTTCAGCTTCCAAACGGAATGCCATTCCACTTGGATGGGAATTAAACGAACGGACCTGGCCGCCTTCGAGCGAGAAGACGAAAGACTTCATGTCGCCCGCAACGATTCCTGGGTTTGGACGGAAATCATCGCCACCAAAAAGAGACCAGTTTACTTCCTTGCTCAAACTTGAATAGGTGTCCGCCCGAAATCCTGCACTCAATTGTGCGAAATGAGTAATCCGCGCAACAGCATAGGCTGTCCATCCTTCCGTCTGGTAGTAATCAAAAAAGTCGTGTTTGAAAAGTGCGGCAGCCGTCGTGTTCTCCGCCCAACTAGACTTCCACAGGTCGTTGGTGTTGGTGTTTACATGATAAGAGCCGCCGAGTTTGAGATCTAGGTCATCATTGTGGTAAGCACGCCCCAGACGCGTCTCAGCGCCTGCCTCCCATCTCCAATCTTCAAGACCTAGCGCATACCCAACCTGACCGAATACACGACCTCGATCATAGCTAGACCAATCTAGCGGTGCTCGCGCAAAGCCAAGAAAGAAACCTTCCACACGGTTATATCTGAACGCTGGAATATTGCGATAAATACCTTGTTCTCTAAAGGGCCAACGATGAGTGAATTCGCCTACATATGTTGAGGCGTCACTGTGCCAGCGATCCGTATTGGGGAAACGATGTGCTTTACGGTCTTCTTTTTCCCACTCATTATCCTCGTCCCACCAGTCATCATCTTTACTAATGATTTTAACCTTGGATGAGCCTTTTCTGATTTCGTAGCTATCTTTGGAACTGCGACGGATCCGGGTGTCGCTGCCGGCCTCGTCGATGGCCTTCTCAAGGTCGTCCAAGACTTCGTCCAGCCTCTCAGCAAGATTGTCTTCACCTCGACGTTCCAATGAGCGCGAAATGCTGCGCAATTCGCGCTCCACATCTTTCAAGATTGCAACGAGGTCCTCGTCAGAACTATTCGACCTGAATCCTCCGGTAACTGGACCCGACATGGATAGTCGGTCACTGATAGATAAGATCTGGTTCGAAATAGGATCTGATGCGTGACGTTGAGTAACGTCCTGTAGAAGGCCCACTACACGTTGAACCGTATACACTACGGATTCATATTCGGGTGGTACGGTAGACGCGACGCGCTCCTGTGCGTTGGCAGGTTGCTGAACGAAAATGGCAGCAATTAAAGCGATGGCGGTAAAAGTCCGTTTCATACGTAAAATCCCTTGGATTCCCCTTATTGAACTGTGCTCTCATGGTCTAGCCGAACTCAAACGCTCAGACGTCACATGGAAGAACACGCAACATTTCATGCGTGTCGGGCTCAATACGTTTCACCTTGACAGACTGTTACAAACTTGAAAAGCATTAGTCATCCAATGCCCGTATTCTTCGGCGAACTCTACCGGAAGGATCGATTAGAATATGAGTCTTAAGAAAAAAGCAAAGAAAGCAATCTGGAAACTAGGATTGGACCTGGTTTCCTTTTCTCCGACTAAGCACCCGTTGGCGCGGCGGCGGCACATTCTAGCGCATCGCCAGATTGGCTTGGTGCTAGATGTTGGAGCCAATACCGGTCAGTACGCCCAACAACTTCGAAATGACTTGGGATTCACAGGGCGAATAGTGTCCTTTGAGCCCCTTCTTGATGCGCACATTGCGCTTGAACAGGCATCTAAAAACGATGCGAAGTGGCAAACGTTTAACTTTGCACTCGGCGATGAAAACAAGTCGTTAGATATTAATCGGGCTAATAACTCACAGAGCAGTTCTCTTCTTGAGATGATGCCTGCTCATGTGGAATCGGCACCACAGTCCGCCTACGTGGGGAAGGAAACGGTTCAGGTCAGGACGCTGGATTCCGTGTTTTCGGAAATAAAGTCGACCGGTGAACAGATCCTATTGAAGATCGATGCGCAAGGCTATGAACGAAATGTCCTGGAAGGTGCTTCGGCATCCCTTGAACACATTGATCTTCTTCAAATTGAGTTATCTCTGGTATCCCTATACAAAGGGGAAGACCTTATCGAGGATATGATTCAGTATCTAAGAACACTGGGATATGACTTGATTGCACTCGAAGATTCTGGATTCTCCGATCCTGTTTCAGGTCACATGATGCAAGTGGACGGTATTTTCAGCAGAAAGTGAATCTGCGGCCAACGTGTTCAGGATTCAACGGAATGAAACGCTTCTGAAGAAGAGCTAGATCGCAGAAGGCGAATCATGATGCGCGGAATGAGCGCGGGTTTGCGTCCTCTTCTTTTCATGGCCGTGGTCGCAGACTCAAAAAGCCCATGAACAAATCGGTCCAGTGTCCAATCTTTCATGATCTCTCTGGATCGAGCGCCTGCGCTTTTTCTAAAAGAAGCATCTTCGGAAAGTTTAACCATGTGCTGGGCCAACTGCTGCGCATCGTCCGGATGGAAGGTGAAACCATTCTGCCCTTCATCGACTAGGTCTTTGTGGCAACCTGTGCCCGTAGAAATCACGACTGGAAGCCCCGCCGCCATCGCTTCATTTACAACCATGGCCCATGTATCAATGCGAGCTGGGTGCACAAAAAATGCGGCCCGGTGATAGTAATGGGGAAGGTCATCTATTTGTCTAAAACCAGCAAGCTCAATTCCATCGACTTGATGCGCTTCGATCCATGCCTCAATGGCTGGTCTCAACGCCCCGTCACCCAGCATGATCATGCGATACGGGTGCGGGGTTAATGCACGATAGCTTGCATAGGCTTCGAGCAAGCAGAACAGGTTCTTCCTTTTTAGAAAACGATTGGATGCCAGAATGAAGGGACGGTCATTGCTTAAACCGGGAAGGTTGGTGCCGGCGGAATCAGGCGTGGTGGCAAAGAAATCATTGTCTACCACGTTGTAACCCAACGAAATGTGCTCTGAACTAAATCCAAGGTCTTCGAAATAGGCCTTTTGAGGTGTTCCAGCCAATAACGCAGCATCAAACTCCCCAATTAAGCGGGATTTTAGCAGCTCCTTCCATGGCGATCTTTTTGCGTCATCTGCCTTGGAATTGGTCATTACAATCGATGCTTTACCGTGGTCTTTGCACCATTCTAAACAGGCGCGGGAATCAGGCAACGAATACGTGTGAATGGCCACAACATCCGGGTTGAGTTCATTCAGTTTGGCGATGACCGCATCGTGCATTTCGGTCGGGGAAATATCTTCAAATGGTCGGTCTACGAACACTTGTTGACGATCAAAGGGCGTTTCTCCATCTTCGACCTTCCATTCATACAGGCCCGACTTAGCCGCAGTCTCTAAAGCAATAAATTCTATGTTCCGAGCAGAACAGGCTTTGTGTGCAGCGTGGAGTCGCGCCAAATGATAGGGTCCGAACCGGGGCCACTGGACGCAAATTTTCTCGATTCCGGTGAGGTCAATCTGAGCCATGTGCGGTGGAAAATATGGTTTGGGCAAAGGTAAGAGGCGTATTAAGCGCGGCGAAATCAGCGGCTCTCAACGCGTCGAAAGCTAGGTCAAAAGCCGGCATTTCTCCATCCAACACCTTGGAAAATGCATGCGCTAACGCGTGTTCAGATGTCGTGTCTACATCCATTCCGAGCTTGTTTGATCGAATGTTATGACCCACCAATCCGAAATCAGATCCAATTACGGGTATTCCGGCCGCTGCAGCGCGCAACAGGATTCCACTGGAACCCGTGTGCTTCTGGTAGGCCACCAAAGCGACGTCGGAGCCCTCGAATAAGGTGGTCATATGTGCGTCAGGCACGTATCCTGGCTCATAGATGATTCGAATGGACTGCTTGGAGGCAGAAATGGCTTGGTCAATAGCCTCTTTTTCGCCCGTACCTGTTTTGCCGGCAATGATTAAAACCAGCTTCAAGCGTTGAGTCTCCGTGAGTTGATCTAGTGCGCCTAGAACCTTGAAAACGCCTTTTCTAGCGCTCAAGGATCCGAAAAGAAGCATGGCCAGCTGATGGTCTTCAAGCTGATGGTCTTTTCGGAAGTCGTAGCGAGAAACACTTGAGGGCTGGATATCTATCCCATCAGGTAGGAAAACTGCTTTTTCCGCCTTGTTTAGTGCATTAATGGAATCCACCGCCAGTGGATTCAAACAAAAAACCTTTTGAAGCTGTCCAGCACGAAGCGCTCTCTTTAGCATCACCATCTTTCGCCATCGTCGGACAATCGATGAAAAACCAGAGGCAGCATGGTGAAGGTCGGGTCGAAAGAAAATGCCAGAGACCTCGATGTTATTGGCCCTTAATACTCTATTGAGTGAGGCGATAGCCAACTGCGCATGGTCCCAGAATAGGCATACGATGTGGGAGGGGTTCAAGCTAACGGCTTCTTGCAGCGCCACTTTGTGCGCGCTATTCGCCTGAATCATTCCCTTTAACCCAATATTTCCCCCGGAAGCAGAGGCTGACGCTGATAGGGTCTTCCACTGAATCGAATCTACGTGGCGAAACTCATCAATTGCCTTTGAATGGTTTTCCAGAAAGGGTTCAGAAACCAACACGGTCAGTTTTCCAGCAAGTGCTGTATCCGCCCAATATCGACACAGCATTTGGATATAGGACAGATGATGCCCTCTGTGATACAGATCCAAAAGTACAATATGAGGTGAGGATGCGGACATGAATCATATCCTCACTGATCGGCGATGCAGGGAATACGAACCACCAACTAATCCTGTCATAACGGCAAATATGAACATCGGATCATTGATGTAAAAAGGGTTAGAGGTTAAAGCAGAAATAGAGAACGCTGCAAAAGAGCCTATAACGGCAAGGCATACGATGGAGGGCAACTGCCAGTTTTCACTTTTTTTAATAACCAGGTATCCTCGGCGGAGTGTTATTCCGAGAAAGGAAAAGAACAGGGTCGGTCCCCAGATACCAAACTTGAACCAAAGTGAGATATACCCATTGTGGACGAACGCTTTCACCTTTGACCAGTCATAAATAATATCAAAAACACGATAGGGGACGCCCATTCCATACCCAAGGATGGGGTTGAATTTGATTTTATCCCAAACTGCTCCCGTTTCAATTAAGCGGTTCACAAGAGAAATATCTTTCGAGGATGCCGTGGCAATGGAAAGGAATCGATCCAAAAGGCCACTTACGATTAGAATGACGAAATCACCAAAGAAAAGTAGGGCCAACCCTAACAAGCTAAATCCGATCAATAGTCCGGTGCTGACCATTTGAATCTTTTTCTGAAGTGGAATAAGCAGGAATAGGATGCCTGATCCAAACAGAAACGCCGCCCAGTATCCTCTACTTTGAGTGAGTATGAGGCCACCAAGGAAGAGGGCCAGGAATCCTGCTATGATGACCTTTTGCTTAGTCCCTTTCACAAATAGCATGGATGAGAGCGAGAAAAATGCAGGGACCATAAGCAAGCCTTCATTCGTGACCACGCGCCCGCGTGTGACTTCCCATGCGTAGGAAGCGTCCGTCAGAATCTGGCGATAGCCCAGCATATTTCGGGTCAGTACAAAGAGGCCGACAAATAGGACGACTCCGACCATGACTTTTAGTCCGGAAGGATATCGCTCAACAGCGTCTTTAACTGGAAAATAGAAGGTCAATAAGGACAGCGAGATCAACTCGCCAATATAGCCTTTGATGGAGCCTCCCATGATCATCGTGAGAGGTAGGGATAGCACGACCAAGACGAGAAAAGTGAGGAGTAAGCGGTCTTCATGACGACTGAAGATGCGTTTTCCTTCCAGAATCCAACGGGTAAAGAACCAATGGGCTAAGAAAGAGAGGTAATAGAGGCCATAAATCACTTCTGTAAGCTGTATGCCTTCCTCAAAGTCGGCTATCAGGACAAAGAGACACAACACTACCGTTAGGTTCAACAGAGGCTTAGTAAACAGCCACAACCCAGCAATTCCCACTAGGAAGACCACGGGCACCACAGGAATGAGCCAGGAGGCTTTCAGGGTGATCATGAAGATCAGCAGCAGGCCGAATCCGAAGGCGGCCCACAGCAGGAAGGAGCCCCATCCTGTTAACCAATTATCAGATGGGCCCGCAAGAGATATGGACCGGGGAGTGCCCACTATGCAGATGCTTCTCTAATTCTAGAAGCAAACCGAGGGCTGTTACGTTTCCACCAATCGAGTAGCAAGACAAAGACCAGAGCTAAAATGAAAGCCGATAAGGTCGCTCCGATGACAATGATCATACGTTTCGGTTTCGCTTTTTCGAATGGAGCTACGGCCGCATCAACAACTTGAAGGGTTTCGGACTGCCGCTCTTCTTCAAATCGTGCTTGCTCTAACATGGGAGCTACCAACTCAAGAATACGTTCTTGGATGGTGCGTTCCATGGTTAGGTTCAAGAACTGCCGTACCATTTCAGGAGCTTCTTCTTGGGATACGGGCATGACCATTTCGCGTCCATCCAGTGCATCTTGAAACGATTGGTTTGCCGCTTCAACCATGGACTGCATGTTTTTGACTTGCTGATTGCCCTCTCCAAATTGAGCCCTCATTCCATTTAACTGGATCTCATACTGCAGTGTGCTTGCTCTCAATTCAGCCAACTGGGAGAAATAGGCTTCCGTCTGGGCCTCTAGATCAATGACGCCATACTTTCTTTGAAACGAGGCTAACGAATCTAGCATAGCGCCGCGCTCTTCTTCGGCTAGATCATATCGGCTTTCAACAAAGGCTCTGAAGTTACCGGCCGTTTGACGAGTCAATCGGTTGTTTTCTTCATCCAACAGCTCAATAAAATAGTTGGAGATGTCTGCGGCCCGTTGTGCATCCTGATCGAATACTTCGATGGACATAAAATCGTATTCATCATCAATGACGAATTCAATATTGTCAGCAAGCGCGGAGAGCGCTTCCTCTGAAGCAAATTCCTCCTCGGCTAAGTCGTACACATTGATGAGATCAAATCGCTCAACAATCTGCTCTTTGACCGCGCGGCTGTGTAAGATGGCCATATAGCGCACGTAGTCTCCGCCACCACCGCCAAGAAGAGATTCTGCTGCGGAGGAAAGGTCTCCTAGCAGCGCGGACGCAATGCCGCTGCCACCTGAGTTCGGAAGAAGAAGCCTCGAACTGGCTTTGTACCAGACGGGTAGCATGAGGCTAATGACGACTGAAACGACAGCCATTACTCCCGTAACGATGATGATGAAGCGGCGCCAACGAAACAGGACACCTAGCATGTGCCACCATGTGTCGTCAACATTAGTTGTGTTCTGATCGTTCATGTCAGTTTCGACGAATGCTGATGATTAAGGTAAGTACGGTAGCAAGCGTTCCGATGCTTTGCACCACGGCTTGAATGACCCGGATTCGCTGGTCTGCCCTGATGCGATCTTGCTCCATAATGAGGCGAGCCATTTCCGGGGAGCTGGCAATTCCTCCTGTACGGTCGACAAAAATCACATCTCCGGATTGAACCGGGACGGTAGTGTCTATTGAATACGTTCCAGTCGCTGGATTCACGACGAAGGTCGTTTCAGCGTGCTCATTCACCCCACCCGCCTTGGCAGCAAAATAGGCAGCCGTATGACCGGGCTCGAACGTGAGATAGCCAGGGTTATTTACCTGGCCGAAGACGTAAACCGTATTCAAATCTTTTGGAATGACAATACGATCGTCTGCTTGTAGAACGACAGCATCTCCATCCCCCAGTGCCGCCTCGATATCCACAGAAACGCGATTTTGTAATCGCATTTCCTGCGCGAAATAGGAGCGGCTCAGAAAGTCCATATCGGTAAGGCGAAGTTGCTGAAGAATGGCGAGCGTATCCGCTTGTGCCATCATTTCCATCAATGCATACGGGCTTTCAAAACGGTCAAGCGCTGAGTTGTCTCTTGGGTCCGGGAGCGCGCGGCGCTCAAGAAAAGCACCTCGCAAAAGGGCACCTTCAGAAGCGCCACCGGCCATCTGAACGATTTCCTTTAACGTTGTTTTCCCATCAATAATGGGATATTCACCTGGATAGTCGAGGTGGCCTTCAATTTTTACGGTTGCTCGCTTGTCTACTTGCTCTGCAACTGAAACGGCATCCGTTGCTTGGAGTGCAAAGTCGCTCGTGCTCGCGATCTCTGCTGTAAACAAAAATGAATCTGGCCCATCATCTCCCATGCGAACCACTCGAACGGAACGAACGCTTCCGTCTAGTTGAATACCACCGGCAAGCTGGATCAGGTCGGCAAGCGTATCACCGTTCTTGAAATCATAGGCGCCCGGGTAAGGGATATGACCACCGATGGTGATACTCGAGTACTTGGTGTTTAAAGCAGGAACGTGAATCACGTCGCCGTCTCGTAGAAACGGATTGGCGTCAGAATTTCCTGCTGAGTAGTACTTCACGAGGTCTACAGCCGATGTAGTCCCGTCAACATGCCGGAGCTCAATATTTCTTAGAGATGGACGAAATTGCGGATTAGCTACGGCAAAAGAGCTGGTGTCTGCAAAGGCAAATTCCAACACGCTGGAAACTCGGGCAACGGGAAGAGCCATGTAGCGTCCGGGCGTAGGTACCGCGCCCGATACGTGAACGTAGAATTGTCGTGACTGGGCGAGTGCGATGTCCACTGAAGCCTCCCCGAACGACGTGGACATGGCCTCCATCATCACCACTCTGGCCTCACCTAGCGTTAAACCGCCGATAATAACTGCGCCGGCATCTGGCAGCACGATTCGACCATCTAGGCCGACTACTGCAGGGGATGGTATCGCTTGACCGGACACAGAAATCGAAAAGTGATCACCAGGTCCTACGATATAGACCGTCTCATCTACCGTTCCCTCAAGCGGAATAGCCGATGCGCTCATCACGCCTTCTGCCATTTTTTGCTGCAGGAGTAGCAGGGGGTTGGATTGAGATCGATCGGATGATAGTCCGTTCTGACCTGCAATCTGGGCTGAAGCCGTTCCGGGAAACAGAAACAGGGCTGTCAGAGAGATGACGATTGCCAGTACTCGATGAGTCTGGGAAAAAATGGTATTGAACATATGGAATGTGCTCACTCGCTTACTCGTTGCGCCTCTAATGTCAATTCTTCGCTTCTGGCCTTCGACGCCGCCCGAGAAAAACGGCGCGGGGTCATCAAGGACGGTTAAAACAGAAACTGGTAGCGATAAGAAATAGGCAGCTAAGCGAATTCCGGTGAGTTCCGGTAGGAGCTAACGAAAGAAATGGTCTATTTTGCGCTAAACTAAGGCAAACACCACGTGTACGCAATCCGGAAACAGACACTTCAACATGTTGACGCTTAAGGCCTTTGCCAAAATTAATCTTGGACTGCACGTCCTAAGGAAGCGGGAAGATGGGTTTCATGACCTAGAAACCGTGTTTTTGAAGGTGGGATGGCACGATGAGCTCACTTTTTCTTCTTCCAATTTGATTCAAATGACCTGTTCAAATCGGGATTTACGAATTGATGATGGAAATCTATGTATTCAAGCGGCCAGGGCTTTAGCCCTGGCCGCAGGCTGTGCTAAGGGAGTACAAATCCATTTGGATAAAACCTTACCCTTTGGTGCAGGCCTCGGAGGAGGATCCAGTGATGCCGCTTTAACACTGCAAGCGTGCAAGTCGTTGTGGCGCGTAGACAGTGAGTTAGGTCCACTAGCAGCTCATCTCGGATCTGATGTTCCCTTTTTTCTCGGTGATTCTATCGCGTTTGGAGAGGGAAGGGGAGAAGTGCTGTCGGTGATGTCCGAACCAGCGGCTCTTCGCGATGCCCATCTAATGATTGTCGTCCCAGACGTAGCCGTGTCAACTATGGACGCTTACTCGAATATCCGTCCTCGACTGGGAGCGGTGGATATGAACGAGTTGGTGACTACTGGCTCTCTAGATGATTGGCGCCGGGAGTTGGTCAATCACTTCGAAGAGAGTGTTTTTTCAGCGTTTCCTCAAGTGGCTGCTCTAAAAGCTACTGTGTACAAACGCGGAGCAGCCTATGCATCCATGAGCGGCAGCGGATCGGCCGTCTTCGGCCTCTTTGAATCTGCAGACCAAGCAAAACAATCCGTATCAGCCATCTTAAAGGAGCACCCCACCTATCAGGGATGGACCGGCCCCGCACTTTTATAGTTGCCCTACCAGTCTAGGCGGCCTCGTCTCCTCGGCCGCTCGTTGGTATTAAGACTATCTGATTGGAGAGGGTCATTTTCCAGGTTTGCTCCGAATCGCTCGGGTGCAGGAAACCTGCTATCTTTCGATATGAAGGTATCCTCTTCGTCTGTAATGCCGCGCATGAATCCGCCAACGACGTGCAATGCTGTATGAGCTCCCTGGCCCCACCATTCCGTCCTGAATCGAAAAACCGGATCATTGAATCCCACCCAGCTTCCCATCACGAGGTCTGGATGCATCATCATAAACCAGGTGTCAGCAGAGTTCTGCGTGGTGCCCGTTTTCCCAGCAATGTCATATTCCCCCATTTTATACTCAGCAACCATACGTACGCCGGATCCACCGTTCATGCGAATAACCGCGCGCATCATATCTACCATCGTATAAGCCGTTGCCTCGGACAAAGCCTCACTGGGGCTCGGTTGAGCTTCGAATAACAGATTCCCCATGCGGTCTTCAATACGCCAGATCAACGTGGGACTATAGAGTAATCCTCCATTGGCAAACGTGCTGTAGGCCGAGGTCATCTCAAGCAGTTTCACATCACTCGTGCCTAGCGCTAGCGAGTACACTTCATCAAGAGAACTCGTGATACCCATTCGGCGGGCATAAAAAGCAGCTTCTGAGGGACCTACCTGTTCAATAAGCTGGGCTGTAATCGTGTTTTTAGATCGGGCCAGACCCTCTCGTAAGGTCATGGGCAACCCCGACATATCGCCCGAATTACCAGGACTCCAGACGTTGCCAATATCGTCAACTATATGGACGGAGTCATCGACAAACGTTTCGTACGGAGACCACCCGTTATCGATGGCGGCTGTATAAACGAACGGTTTAAATGTCGATCCCGGTTGGCGTTCAGCAATAGAAACATGGTCATACCAGTCTTTGCCCAGTTCGCGCCCTCCAATCCATGCTTTTATAAAACCGGTTTGAGGGTCCATGGCCACAAACCCGGTTTCTAGCCTAGTTTTTTCTGATTTGACCGAGTCTAGGAAAGCCGCATCTGCAAGCAATTCCCTGGTCAATTCCGCTCGGTCCTGTCCTCTTTGAATCGCTCGGCGATATCGATCGGTATTACGTACTAGATTTTGGAGCAACGTGGGCTGTTTCTTCCAAAAACCGGACCACGGCTCGATATCAAGCTCCTTGTAATCACAGGAGCTAATGCTCCACACACGCTCATCCGTTCCGACGTCACTCCATTCCCAATCAGCAACAGCTTCCAAACACGGAAGTACAGAATCTACTGCGGCCTGTGCCATGGCCTGCATGCGCGAATCCAACGTCGTGTAGGCGATTAAACCATCATCGTAAATGTCCAGTCCGGTCTGTTCTGCAAAGACGACCAATTCCTTGCGGACCGCCTCCGCAAAATGGGGAGCAATACTTTTAGTGATTGCGCTCGACTGGTAAACCGCCCCAACTGAATCCGCTCGATGCTCTTCCAAAAATGATGCGTCCAGCAGATCTCTCTTGATCATCTGGGCCAAGACTGTATTGCGTCGCTGCCGGGAACGTTCTGGCCTTCTAATCGGATTGTACATGGTGATTCCCTTGAGCATCCCCACCAGTGTGGCACTTTCGAGTTCGTTTAGATCGATAGGATCTTTTCCATAAAAAACTCTGGAAGCCGCTTCAATTCCCCATGCATTGTAGGGGAATTCTACCGTATTGAGATACATCTCAATAATCTCAGGTTTGGTATACCGACGTTCTAATTGAACAGCGGTTACCATTTCCTTGAGTTTCCTACCAACGGTTTGCTCTTTACCTATCCGCTTGTTGTACAGGTTGCGGGCTAATTGCTGTGAGAGCGTTGAGCCGCCCTGAACGGCATATCCGGGGATATTCAGTTTGGCCAAGACGGTTTGGCCTACCGAGGAGACGGTGCGGAATATGTCCATTCCCCAATGCTCAAAAAATCGATGGTCTTCTGTGGCCCATAACGCGTTGATGACATGGGGGCTAATCGTGTCATAGGTGGCCCAAGATCGGTTTTGCCGTGCATAGCGCGCTAGTTCAACACCGTCCGCCGTGTAGGCAATCGTGGCAAGCTGAAATTCGGGGTTTTCGATTTCGGTGAGTGGAGGTAACTCATCGATCAAGGAAACAAAATACCCACCTAATCCAAGCGTAAAGGCGAGCATGAGCCCTATGAGGCATGATAGAATAGTGGCAGCCTGGACTTTGCGCTCATCACTAAATCGTCTTCGCCAAAAGCGGACCACGAAGAATTTCGACGGTTTGCCACTTCTGGCTCCGACGTCTTTGAAGTACGTATTTAACTCCTCATCGGAGTATTGCCATTCAGACATTAGGACCTTCGGGCTACTGGGTTTTTTCCTATTGCTCAAACGTCAGAACTGCCAGAAATGTTGTCTCTGGAGGAAAAATCTACTTCCAAAATCAAATTGGACCCTGTATTTGTCCATTTGAGCAGTGAAATACGGTCTGAAACCGTTAAAAACGTTCGGCTTTGATACCAG
>DKOG01000128.1 GCA_002469915.1 Bacteroidetes bacterium UBA7368 | reverse complement strand
TTGGTTTGCTCAACAAGGAAGCATCTTCACGTTTGTGGTACTGATTTTCATCTATGCCGTGTTGCTCAACAGGTTAGATAAACAACATCACGCCGACCTGGAAGAGGCGCAATCATGAGTGTGCAAGCCTGGACCTTTCTTTTCGTAGGTGTAACGTTTTCACTCTATTTAGTGATAGCGTGGTTGTCCCGAGTGTCTGACACAAAGGGATTTTATGTTGCTGGACAGGGCATTCCGGCTATCGCGAACGGAATGGCGACAGCCGCAGACTGGATGAGCGCGGCATCCTTTATATCAATGGCTGGATTGATTTCCACGTTGGGGTATGCGGGCGGGATGTACCTGATGGGTTGGACGGGTGGATACGTGCTGCTGGCTCTTCTTTTGGCCCCCTACCTCCGGAAATTTGGACATTACACCGTCCCGGACTTTATCGGAGACCGGTACCGCTCAAACGCTGTACGGATCGTAGCTGTGATATGCGCCATTTTTGTGAGCTTCACCTATGTTGCTGGTCAGATGCGCGGCGTCGGCATTGTGTTTTCTCGGTTTCTAGAAGTAGATGTTAATGTGGGTGTATATGTAGGCGTGGCCATCGTCTTTGTATATGCCACGCTGGGTGGTATGAAGGGCATTACGTGGACGCAGGTTGCTCAATACTGGGTGCTTATCACGGCATTCTTGACACCGGCAATAGCAATTAGTTTGGATCTGACGGGCTCCGCAATCCCTCAAATCGGACTCGGCAGCGACTTGATTGGTGAAGGCACTCCTCTGCTCGCTAAACTGAATCAAATCAGCGCAGATCTCGGATTCGCATCGTACACCGAACCCTTCATCGGCCAATGGGATAAGTTGAACGTATTTTGTGTAACGCTGGCTCTTATGGCAGGCACGGCGGGCCTGCCGCATGTTATTGTGCGTTTCTATACCGTGAAAAACGTGGCTGCTGCTCGCTGGAGTGCTTTTTGGGCTCTTTTATTTATTGCGATGCTTTATTTAACAGCCCCGGCGATTGGTGCTTTTGCTCGGTATACGATGTTGGAAGGATTAAATGGAAAGACAGAAGCCGAACTGCCTGAGTGGTTCAACAGCTGGGAGCAGACGGGATTGGTTTTGTGGATGGACGACGGTGATGGTAAGCTCACCTACACAGGAGGCGATCGCGCCGACGAGAATGAACTATTCAGAAGCGGAAATCTAGGTGCGGTACGAATTGGAGAAATCCGTCAAAATCACGCTCGCTGGCTGGCCGGTGAACCTGGGGGTGAAAACGGAGGCGCGGTGCTAAGGCAGGCCGGTCTTTCGGGTCCAGACCGAGATATCATTGTGTTGGCGACCCCAGAAATGGCAGGGTTAGCCAACTGGATTATTGCGCTCGTGGCAGCCGGCGGTCTGGCGGCTGCCTTATCCACGGCCAGCGGATTGCTGCTAGTCATCTCTTCTAGCGTGGCACACGACTTGTACTATCGCATCATCAATCCTCAAGCAACGGAGAGCCAGCGATTGTTGGTCGGACGTACGGTGATCGGTTTTGCCGTAGTCATTGCTGGAATCCTTGGCATTTATCCTCCCGGATTTGTGAGCCAGGTCGTGGCCTTTGCCTTCGGGCTTGCTGCAGCGAGCTTCTTTCCCATCATTGTGTTGGGGATTTTCTCAAGGCGAGTGGGCACCTATCCGGCCATGTTTGGCATGATCGCCGGAATCGGATTCACGGCGACGTACATATTGGGAAGCGTATACGGGGGATGGTCTTCTTGGGCATTCGGTATCGGGCCCCAAGGAATCGGAGTGGTAGGAATGGCCATCAACTTTGCCGTTACTCTTGGTTTGACACCCTTTTTCCCGGCACCAGACCAGTCGGTGCAAGAGCTTATTCTTTCCATTAGAGAGCCAGAAGGTGCCCCACCTGCCTTGGATATCGAGCTCGGCCCGGAAGCTGAATAACTAGCTTCTGTTCTTGGTGCGTTGCGTACGAACGGCTTCCGGAGCGAGCTCTTCGTCTTCAAGCTCTAGCATGCCGGATGTGGTGGTTGTTTCGAGACGAGGCTCGATGATTGGA
Organism: Bacteroidetes bacterium UBA7368; assembly: GCA_002469915.1. Taxonomy (GTDB): domain Bacteria; phylum Bacteroidota; class Rhodothermia; order Rhodothermales; family UBA10348; genus UBA10348. Next base: position 11,752 of record DKOG01000128.1, on the reverse strand, counting down.
GAAGCGAGCGTGGCTTTCTCATTGCCCAATTTTACGAGTCGTTCTGCAACAGACTCCAAATTGGCGAGCTTCTTATCTCTCCAGCGCATGTCCAGTAGATACACCAATGGAGCCAGCATTGCCATAATTAAAGGAAGCGAAACAGCTCCAATCAGTAGTGATTTGCCGAAAATAAGAGCAAGAATAAAAGCGGGGAGTATTGAGAGTAAAAAACCGTAGCCTATCGCCTCTGATTTGGGGCTTCCAGCGCCTACTTTTTGACTCATTTCAATCCGAGTGCCCTCCTTGTAAGGCCGGAGCAACACCGATGTATGTACGCCCATGGGACTCGTGTGTCTCCATTCTCGGGAGCGCCCAATTTGCTCTACAACACCGTTTCCAAACGATCCCAGCCCGGTCATGTCTATGCTCGAATTACTCGCAAACGACCTTCGAAGCTCGAAAACTAACTCTTCCCAAACGTCTTCGGTTAGTTCTTGGGATAAAAACCGTTGGGTGTGTATGTGAGTAGCTGTGCGATTCTGAAACCCTTTCTTTCCTGTTGATTCAATTTCTAAAGCAGCGCGATGGAGGTACTCCGGGTCTAGTCCAGCTTCCGAGGCAATGGTTTCTAACTCAGATAGGGACAGCCCGGACGTTGAAGGCTGCTCATCGCGGACGTCATCTGCTTGAAGTTGTGCCGTCCGCTAAAACAGCTTAGCGATTTCTTTTTCAGTGTATGTGCGATTCGGATCGGGCATGCGAAAGAGGCTTCAGTATGGGAAAATGAATAGAATCAAGATAGCTCTAGGGCCCCTATTCGTGTCGATACAATAGAAGGTTCTTGGGATGGATAGATGTGGCAACCACATCACCACACACCCTACAATGCCAATCGATCCGGTCTGGCTTCCCTCCGGAACTCCCCCAAAACACCCCGTACCAGAATTTGGCGGCTTTGTGATGGGCTTTGGGGCTGATCCATACACTGTCCAGATCGTGACCACACGAGCAGGTGTCCATGAGAGTGGTTAGATCAGATAAAGGTGGATTTGCCATGGAGCGCTTGTACCCACATGTGGGCGCTGGGTTTGGCCCTTGGGGTACCTTTTTTCTTTCGGAAAATAAACAGCTTACCTCTTAGTCAGAACGCTATTTGCCTTACCGGAAAGCAATGTGTACACTTTTTCTCAACCGCAGGGCCAATAGACATACCATGAATCCCATTGCTGTCTTACGAACTGAAGATCTGGCCGTTGAGTTTTCAACGCAGGACGCGCCTGTTCGAGCGGTTCAACGTGTAAGTATTGAGGTGTACGCGGGCGAGACCGTTGCGCTGGTGGGAGAGTCGGGGTCGGGTAAGTCCGTCACCTGTTTGAGTGTGATGGGTCTTTTGCCTGAAACGGGCCGCGTATCCGAGGGCCGTATTGAATTTAAAGGGAAAGACATTCTCGCAATGGAGTCCGTTGCGCGCAGGCGCCTTCGGGGGGCGGCCATGTCTATGGTGTTTCAGGAGCCAATGACGAGTCTAAATCCAGTATTTCGGATTGGTTCGCAGATTGCTGAAGCCGTTGAGGTGCAGACCGGAATTGGTCGGAAAGAAGCTATGCATCGGGCTAAGGATTTGTTGGATTTGGTCCGGATTCCTGAAGCATCCCGTCGTTTGAAGAATTATCCCCACGAATTATCGGGCGGAATGCGCCAGCGGGTAATGATTGCGATGGCGCTAGCTGGCAACCCGGATTTGCTGATTGCGGATGAGCCCACCACGGCGCTGGATGTAACCGTACAGGCACAGATTCTAGAATTGCTTGCCGAATTGCAGGCGGAGCTTGGAATGGCGCTTCTATTTGTAACGCACGACCTGGGAGTGGTAGCAGGAATCGCGGATCGGGTGTACGTGATGTATGGAGGACAGGTGGTAGAATCCGCACCGGTCCGCCCACTCTTTGCCCAACCACGTATGCCCTATACCGCTGGACTGCTTCGTAGCGTACCCTCTCTTTCGAGAGACGAGGTGGGCCGAATGCCCACGATTCCGGGGCAAGGCCCTGCGCCAGGCGAAGCGCAGCGCGGGTGTACATTTGCTCCCCGGTGTGAGTTTGTGCAGGAGGCGTGCCGTGTAGAGAACGTTCCCATCTTAGAAAGCGGGAATCGTGCGGTGCGATGTTTACGGGCAGAGGAGCTGTCGCTGTCTTGAGCACGCCACAGACCATAGCGCCCGCCAAAATCATCGTATCTGCTCGAAACGTACATGTCCGATTCCCGGTTGTGGGAGGCCATTCCGTGAAGGCGGTTACCAACGTAAGTCTGGATATTCGTCGTGGCGAGGTGTTCGGTTTGGTGGGTGAGTCGGGATCCGGAAAAACGACATTGGGACGAGCTCTGCTCCGCTTAGTAGATCTTTCCGAAGGATCTGTTCTGTTTGATGGAAAGGATATTTCCGAAATGGATGCGCACCAAATCCGTACGATGAGGAAGCGGATGCAGGTTATTTTTCAGGACCCTTTTGGAAGCCTGAACCCGCGGATGTCGGTTGAATCTATACTGCAGGAAGCAGTACAATTGGTGGATGGGCGCAGTAAGACCGCATTCCGTATTTCGGAGCTACTCAATCTAGTGGGCCTTTCTGATTCAGCACGAGGACGACATCCCCACGAGTTCTCAGGAGGACAAAGACAGCGCATTTGCATTGCGCGGGCGCTCGCGCTCCGGCCAGAATTCATTGTGGCCGATGAGCCGGTGGCCGCGCTAGACGTATCGATTCAAGCCCAGATCATCAACTTACTTCATGATCTGAAACAGGAGCTGAACCTTACGATGCTGTTCATAGCACATGATTTGGCAGTTGTCCGGCACATTAGCGATCGAATTGGGGTCATGTACTTGGGCAGCATACAGGAAATCGGTCCGGCCTCGGAGGTTGTCGCCAACCCGCTCCATCCGTATTCCAGCGCGCTCTTATCGGCTGTACCTGTTCCAGATCCCACGCAGCAGATGAAGCGGCAGGTTCTAGACGGGGATCTACCCAGTCCGATTCACCCTCCGTCTGGGTGCGTATTCAGAACTCGCTGTCCAGTGGCCGACGCGGTCTGTGCAGACACGGTGCCCCAGCTTAGTAGTGTTGCGCCGGACAGATCTGTCGCCTGTCTGAAAGTCGGCCAATTGGATTAGTGGTTCCAGGGCTCGGCCGCCTGGACGCCTTTGGCACTTAGGCTCAGGCCCACTCGTTCAATAATTGCGGTGAGTTCGCGCTCCGTGTATGCGTCTATCAGGCGACCAGGCGGCCGAATGAACTGCGTATCGATAACGCCTCGGTGGTGATACACGAACTTGCGGTAGGCAAGGCCAATTTTGGGTTGGAACTCGTACCGAATGAGAGGAATGTATCGGTCGAATATGCCTGCCGCCCGCTTGAAATCGCCTGCTCGGTAGGCATTGTAGATACCCACTAGTACTTCTGGGAAAGCAAAACCGGTCATGATGCCATTGGCTCCCCGCTGCAACTCCTCCAGAAAGTACTCTCCGCCTAGTCCGCCGAAGATGCCAAAGTCATTATTGGCTAGCGCACGGATCTTTGAAAGTTTGTCCAGAACGGGTAGCTCTTCCAATTTGATATAGTCTACGCCAGGAATCTCATTGGCCATTTGGGCAATGAGCTCAGCAGACAAAATGGTCCCAAAGGACTCGGGGAAGTCATGGATAATGACCGGAATTTGAACGGATTCCGCAACGGCAGCATAATGGTTAAACAGCGCCTGATCATTCTGAATGCCAATTGGCGCCACAAATACAGCATCCGCCCCCAGTTCCTGCGCCTCACGTGCTTGCTCGATGGCTCCGGCCGACCCGAAGGCTCTGACACCAACCCAGGTGGGGATGGCACCACCGATCTGATCGACTACGCTGCGTACGACCAGCTTTCTTTCTGACTCCGCCATCTTGTGAGATTCACCCATGAATCCCAGAATAGAAACTCCGTGAACCCCGACTTCCAATTCGAAGTCGATCAGGCGCCGCATGCTGGACTCATCTACGTTTCCGGTTGCGGTAAATGGCGTTGGTAATATGGGGAGCACACCCTGAAAATTCATGTCTTGCATTGGGTTACGTGAAAGTTATTCGGGCCGGACGAACTGCCCACCACCGGCCGCACCGGTGACCAGATCATTCTCAAAAACACAGGATCCTCGGAGCCATGTCGACTCAACCTGGCCGGTTACCGTCATCCCTTGATATGGGCTTACCCCTACCTTGTAGTGTAACCGGGCGTCGTCTACCTGCCACGTTGCGTCTGGATCAAAGATCACAAAATCAGCATCCATTCCTGGGGCCAAGCGCCCCTTGTGCGCAAACCCAAATAGGTCGGCGGGTCCACTGCATACCAGTTCTAGAAACCGGTTCAATCCGATGCGTCCCTCGGAAACGCCCGCGCTGTAGAGCAACGCCCCTAGCGTCTCGGCGCCCGGAATTCCTGCATAGGCATCGAAAATGTTAGCGGTTTCTTTGCGGGAAAGGGGATACGGTGAGTGATCCGAGGTGACGATATCAATTCGGCCATCAACGATGCGCTCCCAGAGACCGTCCACGTCTTCTTGGGTTCGAAGTGGAGGATTGCACTTGGCTCGCCCGCCCATCTTCGTCAACGCATCTTGTGTTAGAAGCAGGTATTGAAGGCACGTTTCTCCAGAAGCTTTTACACCTTGGCTGCGATTCCAATTGATGAGATCGAACGTGCGGGGAATAGTGCCGTGCACCATGTGTAGGTGTGCACCCGTCCAGTAGGCGAACTCGAGTAGGCGGCCGGCCGCTTCGGCCTCGGCTACTGCTGGTCTGCTTAATGCGTGATCGATAGGGGCCGTGCGGCCGTCCGCAATAAAGCGCTCGGCCTCGCTGAAGATGATTTCCTGATTTTCTTGATGGGCCGCAACGGGCCGACCTGTTCTGGCAATTTCTTGAAAGGCTTCCACAAAACGTCCATCTGGAATTCGAGGGAAGCGCACTGGATCGACTTCGATGGTCGACACCTTGTATCCCGCAGCTCCTGCTTCATTCATGGCTGCAATTTCATCCAATGGGCCCCTTGCAGGGAACGTGGCGTACAGTCCCACATCGATGACCGCTTCTTGTGCAATGTCTGAAATCTTGGTTCGTAGTCGTGCAGAGGTGTTGACCGGCCGATCAGGCTTGTCAAAGGGCATGTCGATCAGCGTAGTAGTCCCGCCCGCTGCTGCCGCCGTCGTTGTGGCCGTAATGCCCTCATCCAAGCAGGACCGACAGTGTACATGAGCATCGACAAATCCCGGCAAAACGAGATGACTGCCGACGTCCAATATCTTTTTGGCTTTTAGGGGCTCCCCGGAAATGGTAGCAATCCGGCCATTCTGAATGCCCATCCACCCCGTAGAAGCCGTCGATGCTCCCGGAAGAGCAAGACGGCCTTTTACAGCCAGGTCAAATGGCTCATTTGTGTCCATGCTCATGACGGGCGCCTCGCCTCTTTTTCTTTTTCTGTGATGATCTCGCGCGCAAAGTCTATAGCAAGATATCCAAGATCAATGACTGGGATATCTACCTTTCGTTTAACGCCGTCCAAAATGGCTTTGGAGTACCCAACATAATCCAGGACGAGAGCGTCTGCTGTTGATTCAGATGCAAGTTTGGCCAGCCACGTGTCTGCAGTAAGTCCAGGTTCGAGTTCATTCATGGATCGAACGTCTGTCTGAAATCCGACTGCTGACCATTTCGTGTGTGCAGGAGCGACTTGTCCTTTGAAGGGCACGACGACCAGAAGGCGCCTCATCTTAGCACGCGCAAAAACCTGACACGCATATTCAAAAGGTCGTACGATGAGGGATTTAGAAACTAGATCTGGGAACGGGCCGGCGCATAAGACAATGTGCAGGTCGACCTCATCCTCGACCTCGTCTATCTGAGCCTGAATCAACGGTTGGAGGAACGAGGCACTTACCTCCACACGGGTACCGTCCGAAAGCCTGGTTTCCAACGGGAAATCCCCCTTGGCAACGGGTGCCACGTCCTTAGCAGTTAACGGATCGAGTGCACCAGTAATAATAATGTCCGGAATACCTAGCGCGGCCACGATGAAGGGAGTCAAATCGGGTCGGGGTGTCTGGCCAATGCTATGAAGGGCGACCTTAGTCATATTAGAACAATAAAAGCCCTCCGGTTGAAGGAGACCAATCTGAAAGCTCGGGCCCAATGGCGCTTAGTCGTTGCGGACTGTACAGAAAGAGCCATGGCGCGTCGTTTCTGAGCAGCGCATACGCCTCGCGATAGAGGGTTCGGCGGGCTTCGAGTGTAGATGTGCTTCGAGCGCGGTCCACTAAGGCATCAAAGGCGACATTAGTGTATCCCAGCCACCATGGTCCTGCAAACCCGCTGTGGAATTTTTCCCAAAACACTCGAAACGTACTTCCTGGACTAGAATCGAAACAGGCCATTGTTCCGATTTCCCGATTGCGTACTCGCATGGCATAGCCGGGCCGGTCTTCATCCTTCCGGATGCTGGGATTGAGTCCGATTGCTGCTAAATATGCGGCAACCCGTTCTGCGAGAAGGGGCGCTTCGTCCGGCAAGATGGCTGGGATGTCAATCACCACGTCAGCTCCGAGGCATTTTCCACGAACCAATTCTTTTTGGGCCGCCTTTGGGTCAAATGGCCAAGCCGGTACAGCAGGATCAAAACCAAGATGGCGCTGGGTGAGCGGGCCGGTAAGTGGGTCAGCCGCTCCGAACATTACATCCTGCATGAGAGAATCCACATCGACGGCCAGATTGATGGCCCGCCGGAGGTATGGGTTTTGAGCGTGTTTAGCATCAAAATTGAGCATGAACGTTGCACACACGGTGGTAGCGCTTCGGTGGATGCGCACCGCGTTGCTTTGTGCATGTCGCGTGGCGAGCTTAGCCGCAACATCCGCAAAACCGTTTTGGACAGCCATGAAGCGCACGTCTGGATCCGGCTCTGCTTGCCAGATGAGGCGCGTTTCTGAGGATTCCAGCACCACCTGATCGTCTTCTACTTTGGAGATCTTGAAGCCCCCCGTACCTATAAAAGCGTCTGGAAGTGCGGCTACTGAGGCCTCCGAAAGAATGGGAATTTCGCTCAGTAGATCGGCTAGGTCCGCCATAGGTACCGATGTAGAGATCGTTACGTTATGACCGTTGGACTCGATGGTTGCGCCTTGCAGGTAGCCCCGGATTACACCACTTGTACCCAACTCGCCTGGGATGTCTTCGTCCCTCATTCTGCATAAAGAAAACACAACATCTCCGGTCGTGACCGGCGAACCATCATGAAATCGCTTGCCCTCCATGATGGAAAAAGACCAGGTCCGGGCATCTTCAGAAAGGTGCCATGAGTCGGCTAGACAGGCTGAAAATGACCCGTCCTCATTGGCTCGCATCAAAGGCTCAAACACGTTTCCTAGTATGGACAAACGCTCCGCATTGTCACTGGTAATGTGCGGATCCGATATTCGAACGTGCTCCTGAAGAATGCGAATCGTCCTCATTCGACCTCGGTATCTTCCTCAGGGAGAGGATCCAGTCCGAGAAGTCGTTCGGGGTTGGTTTTAATCATCGTCCGAACATCATCGGCCGATATGCCCAGATCTAGCATACAGGCGATGAAATTCCGAAATCCTTCGACTGGAGTAGGAAGCGTATACACGCCAAAGTCACTACCCAGAATGCAATGCTCGGCGCCTAATTCTCGGATCTGTTCGGAGACCTTTTTGACCCCTCCATCCGGGGCCGTGTCCATGCCCTCATCAATCGACATGTATTCGCGCTCGACGTAGTAGTGTGTCTTGGGAATGGGCGTTGTGTGCGTGTAAGCTGCTAGGGTGTACTCCAGAAAGGCACCCTTTGAGGCCATCCACTTGAGCTCGTCTATAGTGGCAATTTTGGTCACGGAAGACGCCACGAGCACCTTCTGTATCCCATACTGCTCGGACAACTCAATCAGCCGGAGCGCTTCCGGAACCGAGATGTGTCCGGTATTCAGATACACATGTGGATGATCGGCGATCAGCCGAAGCACTTCATCGAGCATTGGGTCTGGATCTCCTTCCAGAGGCACACGGATGCATCGATCAAGCTCCTGTGTTTTGAAATCAGGATACAATTCGCTCAGGGGCACAAATTTCCCATTTACTAGATGCCCTTCTCTTGCGGCTTGGAAGTAGGTGGAATGGGCTCCAAAAGAAATGTATTTGGCTCCGGTTCCGTAGTAGAGAGCTGTTTTGACCGCTCTCGGGTTCATCCCACCGTACACGGTGTTCATGATCAGCCCGCCGAAGGTTTCAAAATCCTTGACCACCCGGTTCACGATCCAGGACGTCCCATTCGACATTTCAAATACGTCCATATATACGATGGCGCGCATTCCCGCATCGCGCGCTTCCTGCGCTGCTTCGACCGGATCTACCCTTCTCGGGCTTGAAAAAATATGTGGCCCGGCATGGACATGAATGTCAATGGCGCCCCGGAGCAGCTGTTGGGAGAGTTCGAACGAGCGGCCCTCAGGCAACAAATAGTCTTGCATAGTCAGCTGGTTTAAAATTGTCCAAGCCAGATCAGAAAGCCGTCTTTTTTCACGGGCATTCCGATGTTCATGTTCATCACCGTGGCATCATCTGGAGCCTCGACCGTTTGAAGCACGGTGCCGAAATAGTCTCGGATTTCACCCAGAAATGTGCCTTTTGTGACCTCTTGCCCTACCGTGACGACCGGGAAATAGATGCCTTCCTGGTTAGCCGTCAGCCACCAGCGATCGCCGATCACGTTGGGTTCGGGATGTTGGATGGCAGGTCCTTTTAGGAAGCCTAGTTCTTTGAGGACGTTGATAATGCCACCGTACATGAGCAAATCATCTCGGTCTCCAACCTGACCGATTTCCGGTGTGATTTCTGGAATACCAAGCTTGTCGCAGAGTCCCTTTTTAGGCCAGAGCCACCAAGCCGGCCGCGCACCTGAGGGGTCTGGGGGTGGCTCGCCGCGATATTTGGATAAACTCACAATCCCCACGCCGAGGGCACGAGCCATGCGCATGGCAACTGCTTCAGCCGCCTCGTCGCCGATCAAGCGACAGATTACGTAGGGGTGCATCTCTTCGGTGAACTCGCCTCCGTGACAATTGATGATGTATTGACTACCGGTAGCTGCTTCGAGCATCATATCGGCAATTTCAGGATGCGTTGGTGCAAACTGAATCCAGTTCATCAACGATTCCTCATGTGTGGCCATGCTCACTACGATCGTGCCGGATACGTCTGCCGGATCCGTTTCTCGAAACAACCGCATCGCGGCTTCAATGCCGGCGTATTCGGTGCCGTGTTGTCCGCCAAACACCGTGATGCGTTCGCCAGGGGTGGCCCCTTTTATGATACCAATGGGCATACGGCGCTCGTTACCTTCAGCGTCCGTGCGGCTTAGAAAATAGGTTTCTTTCATCATCAGACCAGGTTTTTGACAAGATCTACAAAGATGCGGTGCCCGTCCTTACATCGGTAGAGTCCGATGTCGGGATCGGTTAAATCGCCTTCTGGAGTAAAGGAAATGTCTCCTAGTGCTCCTGAATACGGTCCGAAGGTCTGCATTTCCTTCAAAACTGCGGGTCGGGTCAAGACGGGCGCTCTGCGAATGCACTCCAGAATGATATTGGCGCAGTCATAGGCTTCTGGTGCGTACTGTGGGGCGTCCAGCATTTTGGGAAAGTGCTCGGCGAAGTCCACCAGGAAGGGGCGGGCAGATGGTTTCTGCATCAAATCGATTCCGGCCAGGCTGTGATACGGTGGCTCAGGGTCCAGTGAAGGCACCTCCAGAAAAGCGTAGGGCTTCAGAGCGTCGCTTCCCAGGAAGATGGCCTGTACGCCTCGATCGCGAAGCAGGTGCGTGATGATATGGGATTGATTCCAATAGACTGCGAAGTAGACCAGATCCGCATCAGCCGCAACAACGGCATCCAGCAGGTCATCATATTGCAGTTTGCGCTCTTTTTCTCCGTATCCATAGTGCAACACGGGAGGCACCCCGAGACGGGTGATTTCATCCGAGAAAATCTGCGAGATGGGCTCGCCCCAGGCTGAATCCTCGTTTAAGATGGCAATGCGCTTGGCGCCGATGTGCTTTACAGCAGCTTGCCCTAACGCTCGACCTTGCACTTCGTCGTTGGCGACTGTGCGAAAGAAGTGGGTGTAGCCCTTGTTGGTCAGTAGCGGGCTTGAAGCTTCCGAACTAAGCTGCAGGATGCCAGCGTCGGCATAAATGTCCTGAGAAATCACGGCCATTGCGCTGTTCGTAGGACCCAGCACTGCGATGGCGTCTTCTCGTTCCACAAAGGCGCTCGCAGCCGCTCGCGCCACATCCCGATTTTTCCCATTCACGATGACCTCCAGCTTGACCTCCACGGGCAAATTCCCGGCGGCGTTGGCCTGATCAATGGCCATTTCTGCTGCACAATATCCAGCGACGGCGTACACGTCGTCATTTGAGAGTTCAAATCCGATTACAAGAGGTGCTGGCATGTGGGTGGTGGGTTAAGTGTGGTTGGAATGTAGTCGAAATAGGTCCCCTCAATCAATAAGTCGAGGATCATAATAGTCTCGCAGCCAGTCGCCTAGCATGTTGACCGAATAGACGCACAGCATAAGTGCGATACCTGGCAAAGTGGAGACCCACCAGGCGATGCGTAGATAATTACGGCCTTCACCTAGCATTCCGCCCCACGTGGGCGTGTCCGGAGGCACGCCCACACCCAGAAAACTGAGAGAAGCTTCGTTGATGATATTCGTGGCGAGGGCAAAGCTGGCAACCACAATCAAAGGGTTGATGATATTTGGGATTACGTGGCGTGCGATAATGGGCAGGTTCTTCAGACCTAGCGCATGGGCAGCCGTGATATACTCTTGATTACAGACCTGCAGAGTTTGTCCTCGCGCTACGCGACAAAACGGAGCCCAAGTGGCCAAGCTCAGTACAAAAATGACATTAATCATGCTCGGGCCTACGATTGCCATGATGGCGACGGCGAGCAGGATGGACGGGAAAGCTAGTTGGATATCTACCAGTCTCATGATGACCGTTTCTACCCACCCTCGGTAATAGCCTGCCAAGAGTCCCAGGAGGGAGCCGATTACACCACCGGTCAGTACGGTCAATACGCCCACAAGAAGGGAAACCCGCGCACCATAAATAATGCGACTGAGTACATCCCGACCCACATTATCGGTGCCCAGTAAATGGGCGCTCGTCCCTCCTTCCGACCAAGCGGGAGGAGTGAGTCGGACGCGGATGTCGATTGCTTCTGGATCTAGCGGGGCGAGGAGCGGAGCGACGAGCGCCATGAACACGAGTCCAAACAGCACAATGACGGCCCCCAAGGCCACGGGAGATTTTTTTAATTGACGCCAGAAATCATTCATTGCGAATCCTCGGGTCAATGAATGAATAGCTCAGATCTACTATCAAGTTCACCATCACGAATACGAGTGCCCCAAACGTGATGACCCCCTGCACAAGAGGCAGGTCCCGGGCCTGAATCGCCTGCAAGGTTAGCCGGCCAATTCCAGGCCATGCAAATACGGTTTCTGTGATAAGCGCGCCGCCCAACAGGCTCCCTATTTCAATTCCCAACATGGTGATAACAGGAATCAGGGCGTTTCTCAGGGCATGCACATAATTGATTCGCCACTCTGGTAGTCCCTTTGCACGGGCCGTCCGGATATAATCTTGTCCCAGCACGTCC
>DKOG01000143.1 GCA_002469915.1 Bacteroidetes bacterium UBA7368 | reverse complement strand
CAGCAAATCTGAATCGAGGAACGTCGTTAGCGTCCTGACCCACAGACTCGTAGCGAGTAATCGTACCTGTGACTCGACCGATAAATAGATCCAGCAGGCCATCGCAGTCGATATCCACGATGTGCGGAATATTCTGTCTATCTGCAAAAATCGGGGTCCCCGTTGCATCCCGCAGGGTATCCACCGCCATTACAAAATTAGCATTAGTTGGCGTTCCTTCGTTGCGGTAGTAGCGAATGTGACTAAAGCGCTCTTCGGTGAGCAGATCCATGTCTCCATCTTGATCTAAATCCACGATTCGGTACCATTCACCAATATCGAGATCGCCGTACGCGTTGGTACGCCATTCAAACACCGGCTCGCCGGCTTCGCCCACATTTTCAAAATGCATGATGCGTCCGGACTCCTCCTGCACAAACATATCGGGATCGCCGTCACCGTCAATGTCTGTAAACTGAGGTCTTGGCACATTAAAACCACCCTGGAAAGGCAGGTCCATCTGATTCCCCAAGCTATCTTCTATCCCAAACGGAGAGATTTCTCTTGTGAAACGGGGAGGAAATGTAGCCTCTTCAGATGCCGAAGAATCGGTCATTTGTGATGAAGAGGAGCATCCAGCCCCTAAAATAAGTGCTGTAAACAGAAAGAGGGATAGACCCGAATACCGCTTCATATTGAACGATAAGTGATATTGATTAAGGAAAGACGGAGTCCACGTAACTCGGTCCTGATGCAGCCCCACTTACGCCTCAGTAGGTTCAAAGATGCAGCATTATACTGGAGGCTACGCATCCGTACTCGTACAAACGAGATGCCATAAAAAGAACAGAAGCCCGATTCAACCATACCTGCCTTGAACCCGCGTGTGAAACTCCGGTCAATCCACTTAATGCGCTTCGACCACAGGCCTGCCCCGAGTATATTTTTGAATCTCAGCCATTTTTCTACTCGAGTTTTACATGATTCTAATTACCGGTGCCCAAGGCCAGATCGGAATTGATCTTGCGGATTTCTTGGTCGAACGACACGGAAAAGGTCATGTACTAGTCACTGATCTACGCACTCCCGAAAACCTGAGACCAGATCGCCTATATGATGTCTTAGACGTCACGTATATGGAATCGGTGGAGAAAATCATTGAAGCACACAATGTGCATACGATCTATCATCTCGCCGGAATCCTCTCAGCTACGGGCGAAAAACATCCTGAATTGGCTTGGAACGTGAACGTAAATGGCGTGCGCAACATTTTAGAAGCCGCTCGGCGGTATAAATGTCGTGTGTTCTGGCCCAGTTCAATCGCCGTGTTCGGCCCCACTACGCCCAAGGTGAACACACCTCAAGAAACGGTGACGGAGCCGGGTACCATGTACGGTGCGACTAAAGTAACGGGAGAGTTGTTGTGTAAATTTCATGCAACCCACCATGACGTTGATGTTCGCTCGGTGCGGTTCCCGGGTATCATTTCCCATGCAGCACCTCCTGGTGGCGGCACCACAGATTGGGCCGTGGATATGTTTGTCCAAGCTGTTAAAACGGGTGAATACACCTGTTTTGTGACGGAAGACACCCGGCTTCCAATGATGTACATGCCAGACGCTGTCAAATCGGTTCTTGACCTGATGGATGCTGAACAGGCGAATATCACGGTCCGAACTAGCTATAACCTGACTGCATTCAGCTTTTCAGCTGGGGAACTGGCCGCCGCCATACAAAAACACATTCCTGAGTTTACCTGCTCCTACGAGCCGGATTTCAGGCAAGATATCGCTGACACTTGGCCCGCCTCTATAAATGACTCCAGGGCCCGAGCCGACTGGGACTGGGCTCCTGAATACGATCTTGATGCCATGGTTACGGATATGCTGTACCATGTCAGGGAAAAAGTATCCCGTTCTGAATTTTAGACCCCATACCCTCTATGTTCGATACAGCTCGCCCTCAGATACAATCCATCCTGGATGAAATCGAAAGCGCCGGTCTCTACAAAGACGAACGAGTGATCACATCGCAGCAAGCTGCCGAGATCACCGTTTCCTCTGGTGATCAGGTCACCAACTTCTGCGCAAACAACTACCTGGGTTTGGCCAACAGTCCTGAACTGATCGAGGCAGCCCAAGAAGGAGTCGAGAAGTATGGTTTTGGGCTTTCCTCTGTGCGCTTCATTTGTGGCACGCAAGACGTCCATAAAGAACTGGAACGACGCATCGCCAACTATCTCGGCACCGAAGATACCATCCTGTATGCCGCCTGCTTCGACGCCAATGCAGGGCTATTTGAAACCCTCCTCGATGCGGAGTGTGCAGTTGTTTCAGATTCACTGAACCATGCCTCTATCATTGATGGAATCCGCCTCTGCAAAGCTAAACGACTTCGCTTTGCAAACAGTGACATGGAAAATCTTGAGCGATGCCTTCAAGAAGCCCAGGGCTCCAAGCGCATTATGATTGCGACGGACGGCGTCTTCAGTATGGACGGTACGATTGCAAAACTAGACGAAATCTGTGACCTAGCAGATAAGTATGGGGCTATGGTTATGGTGGATGAATGTCATGCCACTGGCTTTTTTGGTAAAACAGGTCGTGGATCGGTAGAATATCGTGATGTGATGGGACGTGTAGATATCATCACGTCTACGCTTGGAAAAGCTCTTGGTGGAGCCATGGGTGGGTTCACTACGGGGCGTAAGGAGATCATTGAATTGCTACGCCAGCGTTCCCGCCCCTACCTCTTTTCAAATTCTCTAGCCCCTGTAATAGCGCATACCAGTCTTAAAGTATTGGATATGCTCACGGAGTCTACGGCTCTGCGTGACAAGCTAGAGGCTAACACACTGCGTTTTAGAGATAAAATGACCGAGGCGGGCTTTGATATCAAACCCGGCGTGCATCCTATTGTACCCATTATGTTGTACGAAGCGCGTCTAGCCCAAAAAATGGCCGCCGATCTCCTCGCGGAAGGGATTTACGTGATCGGGTTCTTCTTCCCCGTTGTACCACGCGAGCAAGCTCGCATTCGAGTCCAAATTTCTGCTGGACACTCAACAGAGCAGATCGATCGTTGTGTGGACGCTTTTGTTCGTATTGGTAAGAAGCACGGGGTGCTTTCGTAATCATCTGGAACACCACCTAATTTGCCGAAAAGAAAAAGGGCGGGTCGTTAAAAACGACCCGCCCTTTTCATTATCTAGCTTTTCTTTCCTGACTTCGTTGCCGAAGCAAGTGCACATGGGCTACTTCATCAGCACCAGCGATTTCGTCGCGGAGAAGTTGTCGGTCTCCATTCGGTAGATATACAGACCGGTTGTTACCGCAGATCCGCTATCGTCCGTAGCATCCCATGATACGCTGTGCATTCCGGATGGCAGCGTTCCGCTGACCAACGTTTTCACAACCTGTCCAAGGACGTTGTAGACCTTCAACGAGACATTGGCTGATTCCGACATGCGGAATTCAATGGTCGTTGTTGGATTGAACGGATTCGGATAGTTCTGACCAAGTTCAAACGCCGCTGGTTGCTCGCTGAACTCATCCTCAACACCTACGCTAAAGGATGCAGTGGTTGTGAACGAACCTACCGGAGAGTACGGCGATATTTCGCCAGACGCTGTTTTAGAGCGTACCTGCCAGTAGTAATCACCTGCATCTAGGTTAGCTAGTTGAGCAACTGGAGTGGTTAGTCCCTCTACGAGGGTGCTATTGGCCTCAAGATCTGGACTTTTCGAATACCGCACATCGTATGTAAGCGCTGATTCAGACGGTGCAGGAAGCAACCATGAAAGAGTGGGTGCATTCGTTTCGATCGAAACATTATTAGCCGGACCACCAATTCTTGGCATAACCGCATTGGCACCTGGGTGAATGGCAAAGCTAGCTACAGCGGACCAAGATCCGTACGTAACACCATTGTCAGTCGAAACGGCCACACGCCACCAATAAGTATGCCCAGGAATCAAATTGGATATAGCAATACTTGGCGTCGTGCTGGTAGCCTCTATCGTCACAGTCCCAATCGGGTTGAACGTCTCTGTATAACTATACTGGATCTTATAAG
Source organism: Bacteroidetes bacterium UBA7368 (assembly GCA_002469915.1). GTDB lineage: Bacteria > Bacteroidota > Rhodothermia > Rhodothermales > UBA10348 > UBA10348. Next base: position 2,777 of record DKOG01000143.1, on the reverse strand, counting down.
CATTAGCTGCACCAACTGCGCCACTTACCCACCAGATGAGCGTAGGATCTGTATCATATATCACTACATCCCCGGTTGGGAAGCTTGGATTAGCCGTCAGTGTACTAAGCAATCCTACCACGGTGAAGCCACCTTGCGCGGTCGCAACATTCCAATCAGACGAGGTTCCGGATGTGTAATTAGCCTTCACTCGCCAGATAACCACATCTCCGTACGTCAGGCCCGTTACTTCGTAGTTTTGGGTTGTAAGTCCGGAAACAGTGGTACAACTAGGAGCACCCGCTCCAAAGACTGGAGTCGAACCCGTTGGGATACCTTTGCAGTATTCCACGTCGTAGGAGGCTAGGTCAAAATAAGACCCTTCCAAATACCAGGTTAAATTCTGGCTCAAGGAATAAACCGTTGGATTTGGTTTAGGCCAGGACGCAACCGGGAAGTTTTTAGCTAGACCACCAGCCACCTGAAACGTAGCAACCCCACCTTCAACAGCACCGTTCAGCCCTGTTGCCGTCACACACCAATCATAAGTAGCGCCGGGCTCAAGACCAGGTGCATCCACGTATGTTGTTGAAAGCGGTGATGCAAGATCAAACACGTCCCCTGCGGTCGTATTTGGAATGGCCTTCAATGCCGCACAACTTGCCGGAGCTGTTCCAGGAAGGGTAGGCCGCTTTGCGTAGTGAGCAACAAAGCTAATGCCTGTGTTGTCTCTCTCGGTAAACCAATGAAACTGCGGATTTATCGTATAAATCTCAAGATTGCCGATTGGGTAGGAAGGAGTCGGGGTCCCTGCCACGCCTTGCCCATTGGTCGAGAAGACGGCTGGGCTAGTCCACGCTCCTGCATCTGCACCGGCGGCTGACCAATCGGAGGTATTCGAACCATCTGTACTTCGAACTCTCCACTCGTAGGTCTTTCCTGGCGTCAATGTTGAGGGCGCACACGCTGAAGTGTCATATTGGGTACCAGAAATTCCTGATGCGGTACACACAATCGTACCCGGAACACCCACTTCTCGCACTTGAATCTCGAACGTCAAAGCACCAAACGGTCCGCCAACCCACCAACTCAAGAGTGGCTCATTGGATGGAATAATCAAACCACCTGTTGGGTAGCTAGGTGTAGGCACGTAGGCCAGTGTTTGTGTCTGGAACTGGAAGACGGAAGAAATAGAAACAGTACGATCTGTTTCATTCAAGTCAAAGATCTCCTGAGGTACCCAACCTGTTGGGGGAACTGGCCACATAGTAGCAGCCCTCCAACTGTAGGTTCCTCCCCAATTTAGCGGGGTCGGCATATCAGAGGACTTAAACTGAGTCTTTTCAGCATACCCATCAGCTACCAACGTATTATCGTCATTCTTAATATCACCGCCAAGGTGAGAAGGCATAGAGCCATTAAACGCTCCTTTGGCGTTTTGATCAACATCCAGTCTCCAGTACACGGCGTTCTGAACGGCGCTTGCAACATTCCAGCTGAAGTCGAAGTCCAGAGACGGAATGGTCAGCTGATCTTTGGGATACGTCAATGCAGGAAGCAAAGCGGGAATAGTCTTGAATTGGCTGATCTGCTTAAACGTCGCCCCGCCGGCAAGAGTAGCCGTTAGGCCCCAGTAGTAGTCCGTGTCGTTCAACAACGGAACTCCCGTATCTAAGTCGGCATCTGTAATGAAGTGATCGGTGTCTGCCGGCGCACCATTTATTAACGGTGTAGTGTCTCTCTTCGTTGTTGTCGTAAAGACCGGAGACGACAAATCACTGTTCAACGAAACATCCAACTGCAGCGTGGTCAGAACAGTCGTAGGGGTTGCGGGCCAATTTTCAATGTCCCAATTAAAGTAAGGCTCGATAGAAATGCCGGTCTCTGTATGGAGAGGATAGAACATGTCGCCTTTATAGGTACCACCCTGCAAGGCATTTGGATCAGAATAACGCATACCCACAATTTCCATGGTGGCATATGAAAGATCCATAAAGCCGCCAGTGAACGATTACGTACCAGCGTTATCCGAGGCTTCGTTTAGCGTGATCACAGCTGCACCCAACGACCCTGCATCCAGATTGAAGGTATCGCCACCTACAAAGGTAGTAGGTGCATCTCCATTAACAGATACTGGATAAAACTTTGAAGGCTGTATATCAAATGTATCAGCTCCTACTCCGCCATTAATGACCAAATCCGTGGTTGGGTTCGTAAACGTCGTAAGTGCACTCGTTGCAGGTGTCGTGGAAATGAGGGATGCCACCGGACCATCAATCAGCTGCACAATATTATCCGCTCCGTTAAAGGTGTAGATGCGATGCAGTGGCTGCAGTTCGTCTATCACCGTCTCAACAGACGTATAATTTACTGTTTGGTGTGCGGGTTGTGCACCAGCGATATATGCAATTGAGCCACTATCGAGCGTTGCGTGAGTATGATGGATCGTGTCCATATCTCCCGGCGCTCCACCCCTAATAGTAAGGTCATCACCTAGCCCTCCACCATCGATGGTTACTGGGCCGGTAGCAACGTTACCATTCGTGTGATCGATAATGAAATTGTCTGGCGCAGCAGTACCTACAACTGTAAGAGGTCCAACAGCAGGTAAGGGCGCGCTAAACACCATAGTTGGTGGTCCCGCTCCAAGCGTAACTGTTGAATTTCCTGTCACATCCTGGGCTATAGTTATTGGCTGTGCTCCAGCTCCACCCGTTGTTGGGCTTAAATCAACTCCAACGGGAGAGGCTACAGAACCATCGAGAATCGTAATTTTATGATCTTCAACTTCACCATCT
>DKOG01000210.1 GCA_002469915.1 Bacteroidetes bacterium UBA7368 | reverse complement strand
AAGCCCAGAAGCCCCTCTTTATGTTGGCGAATTGCCTAGAACGAAAACAGCCCAGCCTCATGTCTGGCGTGACGTAAAGGTGGATGGGGACTATGCGTTCATCGTGGCGGACGGTTCGGCCGGCCAGCACGATTATCACGGCATGCAGATATTCGACCTCAAACATTTACAGGAATTCCAGGGCACGCCCCTGACGTTTAGTGCAGACGCTCTGTATTCCAATTTCGGAGCGGCACACAATATTGTTATCAATGAAGAAAGTGACCGGGCCTATATCGTTGGCGCGCGGGGTTCGGGGGAGACATGCGGAGGTGGCTTTCATATCCTCGATATCTCAAAGCCGCTAGAGCCGTCTTACTTGGGCTGTTTCGCAGATGTAGGCACAGGCAGATCTCGTACGGGATACACGCACGATGCGCAGTGTGTTACCTACCACGGTCCAGATACCTTTCACGCGGGTCGGGAAATTTGTGTTGCTTCAAATGAAACAGCTATTTCAATTTCTGATCTTACAAACGCATTTTCGCCGATCGCTTTGTCGAGAGGTACCTATCCATCTTCCGGTTACATCCATCAAGGCTGGTTCACCGAGGATCATCGGTATTTCGTTCAGAATGATGAGATGGATGAGCGCGTAAGTGGCGGCGGGACTCGTACGCTAATCTGGGACATGTTAGATCTGAGTGATCCCGTATTGGTCACAGAATTCCGATCTGACCAAGTATCCATTGATCATAATTTATACATCAAAGACGGGCTTGTTTATCAGGCCAATTACACCAGCGGCCTGCGCGTTTTAGATGTTCGAGACCCGCTCAACCCGGCTGTTCTGGGATTCTTTGATACCACGCCCGACAATCGTTCAGTAACCTTTTCAGGCGCGTGGACTGCCTACCCATTTCCTGACACCAATTTGATTGCCGTCACAAGTCGTGGGGAAGGGCTGTTTCTTTTGGAACCGGCAGACCTGCTGGGTACTCGTTTATATACGCCGAGCGCAAGCGTCGATGGCGGCGAGGTAGCCTTGAGTTGGGATGTGGATGGAGAGAACAATGTTCAGGAATACCAGATTGAATGGCGATCAGGAGAGAATCCCTTTGAAGTATTGGATCGGGTAGTTCCACCTTCACTATTTGAACGAAGTCATACCTATTCGTATCAATTTCAGATAGAAGAAGGAGCGTTCGATGTGCGTGTAAGAGCGGTATCCATGGATGGAGGCACAATCGTATCTGAGGCGGTAACGGTTGTTTCGCTCAAGGGGTCATACCTCCTTACCGCACCCTATCCCAATCCAGTCTCATCGCTAGCCATGTCATCCTTGATTACTGCCCAAAACCAGCACGTTAGGGCTTCACTCTTCGATAGTAGCGGAAGGCAAGTTCTCAGCTTGTTGGATGAGTTTTTACGTGGGGGGCAGGAGACGGACTTGATGATGGACACATCTTTCCTCGCCGGTGGTGTGTATTATTTACAGGTGGTCGGTGAGCATTTTCAACATGCTAAGCAGATCGTTGTGGCTCGATAGGATATTAAAGCGCGCTTTTTGCAGTCTCAGAGAGCGAAAAATGACAGATTTGGCGTACTTAATAGTGTGACTTAACCATTCTGGATCTGGTGTAGGGTTTTCATGCTTCGTCGATCTTTTTTTACAACCCTCGTTTTTGGCGTGCTGCTAGCCACTGTGCTAGTCAGCGGATGCGACCTGCTAGGCGATGATCTGACTCCTTCCATTGGAAATGTGGATTTAATAGGGTACGAGCCTCACATCCAGCCTATTTTGGATAGGCAATGTGCTTCGTGCCATGGCGGCTCAAGGCCACGCGCTGGGCTCAGTCTGGAAGGATGGACTCAATTGATTCAAGGATCTGAATTTGGCGAAGTGGTCATCCCGTTTGCTTCGGAGGACAGCAGGATGATCCAGAAGTTGAAGCGAGTTGGAGACGACACTCATCCATTTGACCAGGGAAAAGATCGACTTTCTGAAGATGAAGTCAATCTTTTGACACGTTGGGTGGATGAAGGGGCCATCGGTCCATTGGGCGCCGTTCCCTTTTCTAACTCCATAAATTTGGCCTACATCGCTCATGCGGATGAGCCCTATGTATCTGTTTTGGATATGGATGCGTTTGTTGTAGTTCGCAGGTTAGATTTAACGCAGCATGGCTTTTCAGAAAGAGCTCGGGTTCACCATGTTGCAGTTGAACCGGATGGTGCATTCTGGTATGCTTCTGTCGGTAGCTATCGAATCGGTGACCTTGAGGGTGTCGTCAAATTCAATCGGAATAATGGGTTTGTTGCTCAATATGAGATGGACGATCCGGGATTGATTGCTTTAAATCCCTCCGAGGATGCTATGATTGTCAGTCGTGAATTCAGATCCGACGGCGGACCCAAAAACATGATCGAATTGCGCCGATCAGATTTAGTAGCGGTACAGATTCCTGTATCGTTCGAGGCCTCTCACGCATTAGCTGTTCGGCCTCAAGCAGATTATGCCTTTTCCGCTAGCATGGCAGCAGATCAGATTGTGATTGTTGATCTGGCCAACCTAGTCGTACAGTATTACTCGGTTGCTGGAGTAAGACACAGTTTTCGTGATTTTGCAATGGCCCCTAATGGAAGGAAAATGTGGGGTACTGGGGTGACCAGTGGAACCGTAACCTTGTTATCTGTCTCTAATCCGCCTCATATTCAACAAAGACAGTCTCTGAACGTGGGTAGGGATCCGCACTACCTAACCTATTTGCCAGATGCTTCTAAGGTCTATGTGACCGTGACGGGTGAAGACAAGGTGGCTGTGCTTGATGCTTATCAAGAGATCATTGATAAAACCATAACGCATCCAGCGTTGAAGGAGCCAACGGGCATCGTTACATCGTCCGACGGCCGCTATGTGTTTGTAGCCAGTAAAAACACGCTGGGAGACTTTGAAGGACGGGATGCCGTCTATGGCCAGAAACCACCCGGAACTGTGGTAGTGATTGACACCGCTGAGAACGAAGTGGTAAAGGTTATTGAGGTCGGCCCGGGCGCTACCACTATTGGAACACGATTCTAAGAGTTCGAATGGGAACGGCTCGCTCTGAACTCAATCAGCGTTAGGACGGAAGAAACGGCAAGGCCAGCTAGCCCGAGCACAAGCACGATTCCAAATCCATCGCCAGTATCTGGCGCAAGGACGCCGCGGTCTTCGGCTAACCAAGGCCAGAGTGATCGAAGGGACCCCATCATCAAACCGACAAGTACCGCCATGGTGGTATCGTGGGCTTTTTCTAAGAGAGCTTTTAAAAGAAGGGCAAAACTGCCCAGCCCTAGTCCTGCTCCCAGCGCAAAGACGGCAATAACGGTGAGGTCTCGGGATTCAATGGCTTCGAATACAGGAACGTACATACCCAGAATGAGCAAAATGAACGCTCCACTTACGCCGGGGAGGATCATAGCGCAAATCGCTAATGCTGCCGCAAAAAAGACGGCAATGAGTCCTGGATCAGTCAATTCTGCGGGCGGAATACCAACAATGAGAAACGAAACTGCTGCCGCAATGAGCAAAAAAAGTACATTTCTTCGGCGGTGATCCTTGATTCGAATCCATGGAATGGGAATGGTACCAAGGATAAGGCCAAAAAAGAGGCTGCGGCTTTCTTCAGGCCATGTTTCGAGTGCATTCGGAATGAGCTTGGCCCCAAGCAGAGGAGCTATTAAAATGCCACCAGTAAGCCAAAGGAAAAATGCCCACGGAATATGGCTCATTTTTTCGGAAAAGCCACGGAAGTCCAATTTTAACAGGAGCAGCCCAGCTTTGAACAAATCTCCAAGCAGCCCGATAAGTTGTTCGTAAATGCCGAATATGAGCGCCATTGTTCCGCCGCTAACACCGGGAATTACATTGGCTGCACCGATGACGATTCCTTGCCCGAAGGAAGAAAGCCAGCGAAAGATAGATTGGGACATGAATGACTCCTAGTTGTCCAGGTCCAACATGCGACGGATATCCTTGTCGCGGAAAAGCTCTGGGTACGCTCGTGGAAACTCTTCAAGCTGGGCCGGATCGAGGCGGAAAGCCATTTTCAGCGAGCGAATGCTTTCTTCCGGTTGACCGAGCGCAAATAGGGCCTTGGCCTGATGAAAATAGGTCTGAGCACAGTCCGGTTTAAGGGATAGAGCTGTTTTGTAGGCGTTCAGAGCTTCCTCAACAGCACCTGATTCAAACAACGTCTCAGCGAAGTCCATCCAGGCATCCCTGTTTTTCGGAGCCACTTTAACGACCGTACGATAAGCATTTGCTGCTTCTGGCAGGCGACCCAAGTTATAGGCGCAATCGGCCTTGGCATGCCAAAAGTCAGGCGTTTCGGGACTTAGTACGACGGCTCTGTTAAAATAAGAAAGGGCCTCTTCAAAGCGTTCCATCGCATCGTAGCAACAACCCAGCCCGTACCATGCTTCTGCATACGTCTCGTCGGCTTCAATCGCTTTTTCGAAGTAATGGATGGAGCTTTCAAAGAGCTTCAGTTCCTCAAAAGCCAGCGCAATATTATAGCACGTGGCTGCGTCTTTGCCCTCAATCTCCAGCACACGTTTGTAGCTCGAGATGGCTTCACTTAATTCACCTAGATTCGCAAGTGCGTTACCACGGTTGTAGTGTGCGGAGGCAAATTCCTCAGAAATGACGAGGGCCATGTCATATGAATCAATCGCTTCTCTGTAACGAGTGATCCGATTTAAAACGATACCTCGGTTGTACCAAGCATCGTGAGAATAGGGGTCAATATCTAGATGTCTGTCGTAGGATGCCACGCTATCCTGCTCACGCCCCACTCGGTCATAACAAAATCCGAGTTCATACCAAACTTCAGGATGCTCGGGATTTCGCTCAGCGCAGTGCTCAAAAACAGCAACAGCTTCAGCGATTCTATTTAGGCGTTCAAGTGTAACACCAGTATTGAAAAGTGCTTCATCATTATTCGGATCCAGATTTAAGGCATATGAATATGCGAGAAGTGCCTTTTCAGGTTCATCAACCGAATCAAGTGTGATTCCTTTGTTGACGAGAGTCTCAATATCTGTCGGGTTCATCCCCAGCGCTTCATCGTACGCTTCGAGCGCTTCGTGGTGACGCCCTAAGTTATTCAACAGAATGCCGCGTCTCATCCATCCATCTGATGAATACGGATGCATTTCTAGGGATCTGTCGACAACACGCAGGGATTCTTCAAATCGTCCTTGCTCAAAGTAGTACGAAGCGATTTCTTCAAGCGTATCCGAATCGAAATATGAATCCGATCCTTCTCGCTCGAAGTGAGCCGCCAGGTCTTCCAGGCGACTGTCATCTTTAAATTCCTCGAAGTCTTCGAAGCCGTAGTTGAACATGCTCATGCGGTGCGGTATCGTACCTGATTGGAGAGCGAAAATGCTTCCTAAGGAGCATTTGGGCTGCTTCAAAGCTGCCGTGTTGAAAAGGTTCGACGGGAAAGACAAAAGTATGTGCATTCCAACCGAAAATCAAGCAATACTCCTGATGATTCTCTCTATACTACAACGTTTTATTTGTCGATTATCGTGTTCTCTAGGGACGGTTCATTTAAGATTTGCCACCACGACGTATGATTATCAGTTTTGAAGGAATTGACGGATCCGGGAAAAGCACCCAAATAAAGCGTCTTTTGACTCGATTAGACCTGTTGGGTAAAGAAACACTTTACGTGCGGGAGCCTGGGGGTACGGCTATGTCAGAGCAGGTAAGGGATATTTTGCTGGATCCCAGCCTCGATATTCACCCTTTTGCCGAAATGCTTTTGTTTTCTGCCGCGCGCGCTCAACTGGTTAAAGAAAAAATTAGCCCGTTTCACGCGCGCGGGGGCATTGTCGTTTGCGATCGATTTTTCGATTCGACTATTGCTTACCAGGGCGGGGGACGAGGAGTGGCAGAGCCTTCTTGGCTCGAATCCTTTCAGCTCGAGGTTACTGGGGGTGTGATCCCAGACAGAACGTATTTTGTGGATATCACTACGGAAACTGCCGAGTCGAGACTAAACATTCGATTTGGGGAAGAAAAAGCTGCAGATCGAATGGAGCAGGCTGGTGGGGCTTTTTTCGAGCGGGTCAGGAATGCGTATTTGACTTTAGCCGAAAGGCATTCAGAGCGCGTGTGTATTATTGATGGTAGCGGGACTGAGAGTGAGGTGGAGAACGCGATTTGGGAGGATCTCAGTTTGTATCTGTAACCCATTTAAAGGAACTGCTTTTAGCTCTTAGGGTTCGTTTAACCTATTTCTGTTTCCATTTACACGCACATGCCCAAGCTTCCTGAAGATCAACTTAATATCGTTCGTGGCCGTTTCAACGATTATCTGAAAAAGCGGAATCTGCGTCAAACAGCGGAGCGCTTAGCCATTTTTGAAGCCGTTTACGAAGCCGACGATCATTTCGATGCGGATGAGCTCTATTTGCGACTTATGCAAAATAAAGCGCAGGTCAGTCGGGCAACGGTGTATAACACGCTTGAACTACTGGTGGAGTGCAATTTGGTCGTACGTCATCAATTTGGAGACAAACACGCGAAGTATGAAAGGTCCTACCGCTATTGGCAACATGATCATCTCATTTGCCTGGATTGCAATGACCTCTTCGAGTTTTGTGATCCTCGAATTCAGAGTATTCGAGACATGGTAGCTGAGATCTTTGAATTTGAAATCAGCCATCATTCGTTGAATATGTATGGCCACTGCAAAAAAACTAGTTGTCCCAAAAAGGTGGAATCTTAGGTGTACCTGAACTAGTTGTGTATTATTATGACAGCTTATAAGTTCAGACCCTGTAATACTCGGCCGATAACATGTATATTGGTGAGATTATGATGTACCTCTCTTAATGAAAACTGTACTCCTCATAGCGTCTTTTATGATCCTCACGGGGGCAACCATGCTCGCTGGGCAGGTGCGCTTGTCTGGATTTGATATTAGAGAGGAAGGACGGGACTTCGTCATAACCTGGCAATCTGAGCTGGAAGAAGATGTACGCCAATTCGAAATTCAGCGCAAAACGCCGTTCAGCAATGATCAGTTTGTGCGAATTCATGAAGCGGCGGCACACGGCCCCAACAGGGCATACGGATATCGTGATTCTCAGGTATTTAAATCTGGAAGCGATCAGGTCGACTACCAGCTAGAAGTAGTGTATATGAATGGCGTTCGGGAAGTCCTGAAGAGTCAATCCATGAATTACACTACTACAGCCGTTCGACGTACTTGGGGAAGTTTGAAAGCAATGTTTCAGTAGACGTCTTCTCCTTAGTTGAAACGCCTTCGCCGAAATGCGAGGGCTTTTTTGTTTCATAGAACCCCGTTTGGACATGCGTACTCGATTAATGAGCCCACAGCAGGTAGCCAAGACGCTAGATCGTCTGTCCTACGAGATTGTAGAGCGCAATCGGGGCGTTGAATCGTTGGCTGTGCTGGGAATCAAAAGCAGCGGGGCCGTTTTAGCCCATCACTTAGTAGGGTTCATAAACCAGATTGAGCAGACAGAAATCATCTCGGTAGACCTAGATGTAGCCGCTTTCAGAGATGACACTCCGTATTCCGGTTCGGGCACCGCATTGCCCGATCTCACTGACAAGGATGTCATCTTAGTAGATGACGTCCTTTTCACAGGCAGGACAGCCCGCGCGGCTCTAGATGCGGTTGTGCGCTCAGGGCGACCTCGTTCCATTCAGCTCTTGGTACTCATTGACCGAGGGCACCGAGAATATCCAATTCAGCCAGACTATGTAGGTCGGGTCATGCCTACCAAGCACCGTGAGCGCGTTGAAGTAGACACGACTGAACTAATTGTTGATATCGTTGAGTGATGCGTTCTCTGACGTGAGATGAAGGCGCACCTCGTACCCTTCTCTTACGCTGGTTCCTGCTTCTGTCCCTTGGTAGACCACCTTCATGAACTCCACCGGCTCCGTGCCAGCCCCTACGACAACAGATCTGAGGCGAAGCGAGAGGAGTTTTTCTCTAGCCTCGCTTACCGTCAGGCTTGTTATGTTCGGAACAGAAACGAGCCTGTCTCCTAATCCCGTTCCAAACCAGAGTGTCACTTCCGACCCACTTGGGACACTCGATCCAGCAGCTGGATACTGTCGGGTTATGGTGTTGGCGTGCGGAGAGGGAATTGAGTCGGGCAGCACTTCTTTAATTACGAGTCCATGAATCGTGACTCGGCTTCGAGCCTCCCGAATCGGGAATGATTCGACATTGGGCACAAGTACAGTTGTCGTATCTCCGGCGTTGACGGTTAGGTAAATACGTCTTCCCGGTTTTACCAGCGCTTGCGGTCGAGGGTTTTGATCTATGACGACATTCCGTGGCAAATTGGGCTTGCGTAACACTACAGTCTCGGATTTTAGTCCAGCTTTTTGGAGGAGAGCCATCGCTTCATCGGTGTCCGTATTGATTACACCAGGAACAACGATCGCCTCTCCATATCTCGTAAAAGTCGGCATGATCCAAGAATTGAACGTCACATACAAGACGCCCGAAACGACAACCAGGACTGCGAGCCCTATCCACAAAAAGTGGTTGGTCAGAGTCTGAAATATGGTTTTTCGGATGTGCACTTCTCTCGATCGGAAATCATAAAATGAGGTTCAAATCCCAATACGTATGATTTGGTGTTGGGTTCGGTTTGCTATCGGATGATAGACTGGTAGGTCAAGGACCGTAATCTGGAGTGATCGTTGATACCTTGCGCTGGTATTACCTGAGTGAAATACACT
>DKOG01000179.1 GCA_002469915.1 Bacteroidetes bacterium UBA7368 | reverse complement strand
AAACGCCAAGATCCCGACGATTAACCCAGCCGCTGTAGATACGAGAGCCTCCCAGATACCGCCTGCCAGAACACTTGGGTTTACATTTCCTTGCAGGTTCTGAATTTGTTGAAACGCCTTAATCATGCCCGTTACGGTTCCAAGAAAACCCAGCATGGGAGCGATACCGGCAATACTAGCCAGTATGTCCATGCGTCGCTCTAGTTCAAAGGCTTCATGCTTACCGGCAGCATTTACCGCGTCTTGAATTTCAGCGATAGGCCGACCCAGACGCTCCAATCCATGCATCAGAATGCGGGTAAGCGGCTTTTCTTGCGCATCGCAATACGCCTGTGCACCGCTAATATTGCCCCGACTAACATATTCTCGGATGCGGCCCATGACCTCAGATCGATCAGATTTCGCACGATTTAGCGTCATCAATCGCTCCACCAAAAGATAGATGGTTAGAATGGAAAGGAGCACGATTGGGATCATGATCCATCCAGCCTCCAGAATAATATCTAGCTGGCTTACTGCTTCAGGCGAAGCGAGGGTCTGCAAGGAATCACCGACAACGGTCGAATCCTGAATAACTTGGAGGCTCAAAGCGAGCATGTGACTTGAGTGGTTTGAAAATGATTAAAACAATTACCTGATCCGAAAAACCCACGTTCCTTGAGGAAGCTTGTCTGGAGTTGCTTTACGAGCAGAATCTGCACGTGCGCCGGATGAAAATACTCCAACGGCCATTCTATAACGCACGACCTCATCAGATTCGTCTATTAGTATGCCAGTACGCATGCCTAAAGATGTATATTCCTTTAATGCTTGAGCAGCTAAGGTCGGGTTCATGGTTGATCCTACTACGAGTGTATATCCTTCAGTAGATCTCAAAATGGGTTCAAAAGAAGTCAGGGTTGCACTCGCGGGTTGTTCTGCAACTGGCGAATCCGATGCCGTAGCCGTTTCAGTAGCTGTCCCTGTCCCCGTTGTTGTCGCTGCTGCGGTCAGGCTGTCGGAGGATGCTGGATCCGATGCTGCTGAATCTTTCTCTATCGTTAGTACGGATTCTTCATTCGTGACAAGAGATGCAGGGTCGTCCGGCCCTGGTAGCTGCCGAACGACTAAGACGACCACGACAATCAAGGCAAGCATTGCTGCGATGATCAAAGACGTTCTTCCGGACGAAGTGCGCTGATTGCGTATCTCGCGTGGAGAAAGTCGCTTAGATGGTGGAGGTTGGGTAGCGGCCGGCAGACCCTTAGAAACGGTAGTAGCTGCAGCGATGGCTCGGGTTAGGTCATCTTGGGAATCAGTGCCAGTACGAACGTCTTCTGTAACGTCAGACAAGTCAACCGAATCCGTAGCCGGCTCATGCGTTACGGATACGCTCTCAATTTCTTGGCTGGCTAAATCATCTGTCGAAGAAAGCTCCGTGTGTATGGGAGTTTCAGGTCCGCTCTCAGGCGCCAACGGTTCAATATCCTGCGGTTTAGAATGAGTACCGATGGGAGCATAGCGGATTGACGCATCTTTCGGTACTTCCAGTTCACCTTCCTTTTCTTCTGACAGAGTTTCGGAAGTCTCAGGGGTGCCAGTTGTAGCAGATGGTTTCTCGAGGTGATGAGTTCGGAGACCCACATTCTGAATATTCAAGACAGAGGAGAAGTGCTCATTGGTCTCGACCCGAACTCCGGCTTCATCTGAAACAAAAATACAGATATGACCAAAATCAACGCGACCGTGTGCCTCTAAATCAACCTTCATAGTGGCACATAAACCTTTTGCCTTCAGGTTGGCATCGGCACGATCCATCTTGTGAGTCTGTTCGATAATGGCACCCAACTCGACATCTGCAGCAGATGAGGGTCCATTCCAAAACCCCAATTGTTTTTGAGGGGGGCTCCAAGTTGCTCCCTGAGCCGTTTCCTCGCGTTTCGCTGGCGTGCGCTGCACGAACAGCACACCGAGTTCAGGTAAGCTGATAGACTGCCCATTTGCTAGGCATTCAGACACGATGCGGTGGATATGTTCAGTGACGGCCAAAATGTTTCAGGTCAGGAAAACAGATAGACTAGATTTTCGGGTACGGACATTCTTAAGATACGATGTCTGAACCCATCTATGTTACCATCTGTATTGCGCTCCAAAAAAGACAGTCGAGGCCTCGCTGGTATAGTTGTCCCAGAATTCCGGTTGAGAGCCGAGATTTCTAACACCCAACGATACGCCGTAGGCCGGAGATACAAAGTAGGTTCCAGAAAGAGAGATAAGCGTTAACGACTGGGTTTCGGTCGTTCCCGTTAAATTGATGGGTCTCAAACCTTCGTGCCGCCAGTTCATTTGAATCAGTGCTCTTCCATCCATAAAGCTCGCGGACAAAAAGCCACCCGCTGTTAATGGAGAGAAATAAGGGATATCCGATTTTAACTCAGTCAATTCAGCATTTCTGAATTCTAGATCTACACCAAACTGGAAACCGGGGCGGAGAATGAAGGCTAAATCAAGGCGACCGTAAAACATACGTGCATCATCGTATGCTAAAGCAGCATACCCGCGGTCATAGGATGCGAGTCCTGCTGATGGCCTGTGTGCAAAACGTCTAAAAGGCTGATCTTTCCAACCAAATTGTGCCTGCCCAGTTACGTATTCAGACATCAAGGACATTCCTGTGTGAGCATCAAGGGCGGTTAACGTGGGAAGAAGGAGGGGTTCGTCCATCAAGAAAGGAGCATGTTTAAAAGCGTCCTTCATGAGATGGGAAGTAATAGAAGGTGTATTTCCTACATACCATGATACGGAAGGCGAAATTGAATAGGTCGCTTTCAGAACCGGCGACAGGTAAGACAACGATTGGCTTCTACCGGCGTCTGTTTGGGCGTCCGACGCAAATCCGAAAGCAGCCAAACCGCCCTCAAGAAATAAGTTTTTAGAGTACAAGTAGGCAAGAGCAACCTCCGAGTATCCAGATTGCACAGTCGAACCTGGGAAGCCCGAATCATCTAAGCCAGATGTCACAGCATTCCCAACTATTCTGATATTTCCGTCTCGAATAGGAAATGAGGCCGCAGTAGAAAAATCAAGGTAGGATTCATCTCGTTCGCTGGACGGATCGACGCGAATAGCAGGATCGAAAATGTCCGTGCCAATTGAACTCATCCCCAGATCTAGGGCCCCCGTAAGCTGAATACGGGATCCTGGCAGAGATGACAACGCGATTCGAGCATGGGCACCTGAGAAAATTCGTTCAGGATTATTTAGAGCAAGTGAGCCAGCGCTTAGACTTGCTCCGTACAAGGAGTATCCATTTCGAAAACCAGCAATAGACGTTTCTATCTGCGCATTCGACATAGCATGACTGAGGGTCATCATTCCATTCAGGTGATCAAAACCACTACTGGCATCTGAGCCTGAAAAGGGTTCGATTCCATTACTTCCGCGATAGGCTCCAGAGAGTAGAACAGAGGTCGCTTTCGTTGAGGCAAGCGCCAAATCGGCTGTTACGTTTCGATTAAGGTGTTTTCCCAATGAACCTTCAATAACACCAGTGATAGGCACTCTTGTAGCCAGTGCGTTCACATCTGGAGGATTAGGAGCAACTAGGGGACTTGGGGGCAATTCCGCACTAGGCTGCTTGTAGGGATCCGCAAAGGGCATTCTCTGACCCGGAATGTCCGGGACGCGCGGAGGAGGGTTAAAGCCAACAATAGGCTGACGTCGCAGAGCCGGGAAAACGATCGATAAGTCACCCGTGATTTCTAGCTCGCGAGGTGCTAAATCGGGTAATTCGGGATCGACCTGAGCGGTTGCATCCTTGGTAGTGATCAGAACACAAACGAGGGCCAGCAAGAGTATCCAATTATTGTATCGCATTGAGTCGCTCCTCCACGTTTTCGATTACAGAAGAAGTTGGATACGTTGACTGTATCAACTCGTAAAGACGAATAGCCTGGCCTCGATTTCCAAGGTTTTCAAACGCTATTCCTTGTTGATAGTAACTCAATGCTTGCCAATGGCTGTACCCAGAAAACAGGGTGTCCATACGTCCGAGTGTTTCAATCCCGCGTTCGTTTAGCCCTCGTTGAACCGCTGATTGGCCTAGTAAAAAGAGAGCTTCGGCACCTAATTCATCCCGGGCTCGGGTTGCTACCAGCTCCAGCATTTCGTCAGACTCTGAAAAATTCCCATTGAGAAGCGCGATTCGGCCAAGGCCGAGATAGGCAGGAAGGGTGGAGGTAGTTACCGAACCGTCTATAATGCTGGCTCGAAGTCTTGACTCGGCTTCCTCAGTTCGGCCTAATTGAATAAGAGCAAGACTTTGACCGTACCTAGCGCGCGTAACGGCTTCTTCGGAAGAGGCTAAGCCGGCCTCCATGTTTTCAAACAACTGAAGTGCATCCTCTAGTCGACCTGCTTCAAGGTAAATGTGTCCCAGTGACTCCGCCGAGTCACCGAATCTTGCGCTATCTGCGAATCGGGATACTAAGATGTCGAAGTATTGAGCAGCTAGATCCGTATTGCCTTCCGCTTGAAAGATTTCTGCCAAGAAGTAATGAGCATCGGCTAACAAGCGAGGATCTGTTGCTGACTCAACAAACTCCATCAAATCCGCTTTCGCATCATCCGTTCGACCACTTTGATATTTCGCCTCTGCCTGACGAAAAATGAGTTGTTCTGCGGCAGGTGTTCCAGCTAGGGCAGCTGCCAAGGAGTCTACGATCGTATCGGCTCTATCATCTTGTCCTGCGGCCATTAGGGCATACTGAATACCCGCGGCGGCGTCAGACACAAAAGGACTGGTCGGGTACCTGAGCAAAACGCGCTGATATCCATCAATGGCCGCGTCAATATCTCCGGCATTGAAATACGCATCTCCAATACCATATTGCGCTTTAGCAGCTAATTGATCTGTAGGATAGGTGTCAATCAGCGATTGGTACTCAATAATGGACTGTTCGTATTCCTGATTCAGGAAGTACAAGTATCCTAGCGAATAGCTGGCCTCTTCTCGCCACTCGCTTTGAGGATAGGATTGCAGCAACTCGCGAAAGGTCGAAATGGCTTCAAATGGATCTCCTGCATTTGAATAGGCTTGCCCGATTTGGTACAACGCATAGTCGTCTCCTTCGACTGCCATGCGCCCGTATGCCCGAACAGCTTCTGGATACCGTTTCAAAGCAAAGTAGCTATCGGCTAAGCGCAAGCGAGCGTCGGCCCTGTAGGGGACGGTACCCGTTTCATCTCTGAACGCATCAAGGAATTGTTCAAACTGGGGGATTGCGTTGGAGTAATCGCCCTGACGGAAATAAGACCACCCCAAAGCATAGTGTGCTGCATCACGGTGCTGTCCACCAGGATATTCGCGCATGTAGCGTTGAAATAGTCCTGTAGCTCGAGCGTATTGCCCCATTTGGAAGTAGCTTTCCGCAGACCAGAAGAGTGATTCTGAGGCCTTTGGACCGGACGGGGAATCCGTGAAGAGTCGGATGAACTCCGAGGCTGATTCTTCATAGGCGCGATTTCGATAATTCAACCACGCTTTCTGAAAAATAACTTCCGCTACCAAATCAGATGAGGCCGTTCCGTGAGCAATAGCCGCGTCAAACGCTTCATGAGCTCCATCGAAGTCACCGAGGGCAATGGCTGTGTTTCCTAGGTGTGTGAGTGCATCACCGATAAGAGAAGAGTCAGGATAGCGCTCTATGAGCGATTCAAATGTCTGGTTAGCATCCTTCCATTTTCGCAGACGATACTGAATGATCCCAAGTTCAAACCATCCATGATCAGATAAGTCGTGCAAAGGCCATCTCCCGACGAAATAAGTAAGGGCTTGGATGGCTGCCTGATCATCTTCAGCTCTCGCAAGGCTAACACCCCGATAGTATGCAGACATGGAAGAGAGAG
>DKOG01000229.1 GCA_002469915.1 Bacteroidetes bacterium UBA7368 | reverse complement strand
GTGGGTGGGGAAGAGTCCGGCGGCATGGCGCTGAAAGGACATATCCCTGAGAGAGACGGAATCTTTATTGGTCTCGTGATTCTGGAAATGATGGCGGTTCGCGGTAAGCAACTTTCCAGTCTTGTGGCCGACCTACACCGCCGATACGGATATCATGGATATCATCGGATTGACGCCCACACTAGCGCAGAGCGAAAAGATGCCATTCTGATTTTATTGGAAGAACAGGGCGGATTGAAAGAACTGTGTGGCCGACCGGTCACTTCGCTCGAATCAACGGACGGATACAAGCATCGCGTAGAAGGCGGTTGGTTGCTCATTCGACCGTCGGGTACTGAGCCAGTGCTTCGAGTTTATGCCGAAGCCGAGACTGATGATGTGGCTAAAGCTCTTGTCGAAGATGCTTTGAAGCAGCTCCAAGTGCATTAGACGAGTGGTTGAAGCTCCAACAGGTCAGGTTTGATTACCGCTGCTAGTTCCGCCATCATCATTGCGGTGGCGCCCCAGACGCGTTTTCCTGCAAATGAGAAGTAGGGGATTGGGCGTGCTTTTCCGGAAAGCGTCATTTGGTCGACTTCTCTGCTTTCTGGAGATACCAGACCAGAAGCCCTCACGCCAAACATAGAAGCGACTTCGTCCGATTGGACAGACATGTCTGGTTTTTCATTCATCACGCCAACGTACGGATACACGCAGAAGTTAGATGGTGGGACGAATAAGGAAGAGAGCTCGCCTAGAATGCTCACTTTGTCGCGTGCAATGAAAACTTCTTCTTCTGTTTCCCGAAGTGCTGTGACAAGCAATTCCTCACCCGGCTCCCGCCGACCACCCGGGAATGCAACTTGACCGGCATGATTATTCAGTGCCTCCGGTCGCACGGTTAATAGCAGCTTTGGACGTCCCTTCGAACAGGGATAAAACAGTGCGAGTACCGCAGCTTCTCTGCATGCTTTGGACTCCACTGAAGCCGCTTTTGGTTGGCGCCGCGCCAGCGGCGCCATCTGAAATTGGGCGGATTGGCCCGGCAATGGCCGGGCCAATCCGCTTTTCAGCAATGTGGTAAACTCGGGAAATGTAATCTGGTCGTGCATGGCCCTCTTATGTGCCCAACCAAGTCATTGGTTCCACAAGACGGGCAGACTATTCAAATATGTAGTCTGAATAGGCTGTGTTGTTATCAAGCTGAGCCGTCACCGTTCGCAGTCTGCGTTGCATGGGGAACGTGCCCTTTATAGTTCTGAAAATCGGTACATCTATTCCATTTAGTCTGGAAAACTCCGTTACCACAACGATGGACCGCTTACCGGGCAGGGAGATGAAGCTGGATGATAAGACCAACTCGGACACATCTTGATTGAACCAAAAGGTAACTTCTTCAACCGGGCGAGCCGGCGATTGCCCCGGACCAGGACCCTGGCGGTTCGGTGGCCTACCGCCACGTGGTGGTCGGATGCCGGGTGAAGGTCGTCCCCCTCTCTGGGCTCCAGGACCTTGAAAGCGATTCTCTGACTTCGGATCGGACTTGAATTTAAATCGGACGAGAGATTGCTCGTCTACATCAACTGATTGGCCTTCTTCTATGAGGCGCATATTCTCAAAAGTGGATCCAGGGAAGCTAAATCCAAAAAGGAGTGGACCCATTTCCGGTGTCATAATTCCCGTCAAGCTCCTCTGAACCTGTCTCGCTTCAAACGAATCCAATGAGTCCCCATTAAGCACCACGTGTTCAATAACGGGGCGGTGGAAACGAGTTAGAGGGTTACCGCCAAATCTAAGCTTAATATCTGCTTCCCTGGAGCCATTATTAGCTTCTACCGAATGACGAATGGTTGCTTTTACACCAAAACTGCTGGTCTTCTGAAGAGCAGCACGCTGCCCATCTGCCCAGCCTCGGAGTTGCTGACGCTGATTTTGCCGCGCAAATGCGGACCCCGCTAGGG
Source organism: Bacteroidetes bacterium UBA7368 (assembly GCA_002469915.1). Classification (GTDB taxonomy): domain Bacteria; phylum Bacteroidota; class Rhodothermia; order Rhodothermales; family UBA10348; genus UBA10348. Next base: position 20,587 of record DKOG01000229.1, on the reverse strand, counting down.
TCAGTGCCAGAAGGCATCCAACAATAATCTTTCTGTACAACATGAAATAGTATCGGTTTTTCGGCAGGATTAGAGGCGATTGGTGATTATAATTATCCAAGTATACCTGAACTCGAGCCTGAAGTTGTCACAAAAGTATTGAATCTGAAATCGGACTTCGTTGGCTCGACCAGATGATGCTATATTCTCGAAACACCTCATTTAAGGATATGCACAGAGCTCCAGATATTCTGTTAGTTGAAGACGACTTGGAACTCAGACAACTCGTTCAGAAACGATTGGTCGAGTCGGGATATACCGTGCGGTTAGCCGATACGGGTAAGCAGGCTATAGATCAAGTCGCAGAGCAGGTACCTGATTTAATACTGCTGGACATCATGCTTCCCGAGATGGATGGGTTAGAAGTGTGCCGACGAGTCCGGGCAGAGCATCCCCTCCTCTACATTATTATGCTTACGGCGCGTTCAGATGAGATGGACCGAGTAGTTGGTTTGGAGGTCGGAGCAGACGATTACGTGACAAAGCCGTTCAGCTTGAGTGAATTGGTCGCTCGCGTGCGATCTGCTCTTCGCAGATTGAAGCTGACCGAAGAGACGCACAACGCGGTGCCTAACGATGAGCTACCCATTGATATGGGGAATCTCCGGATTGATATCAGTCGCAGAGAAGTCAAGCTAAATGGGGATGTAGTGGTCCTCACCGTTCTAGAATTCGATTTGCTCGTGTTCTTTGCTCGAAATCCCGATAAACCCTTTACGCGCATGCAATTACTGGACAAGGTTTGGGATATTCAATACGAGGGATATGACCGGACGGTAGATTCCCACGTGCAGCGATTGAGAGCTAAAATTGAAAAAAATGCAGGTACTCCTGAGTTTATCAAAACGGTCTGGGGAGTTGGATATAAGTTTTTGAAGCCGGACGCGGAGTAGAAGGAATGGCTCAGACATTCGATACTTCTCGACCTGGAACCGTCTTTTGGCGCGTTGCCGCGGTGTTGATTGCCGTACAGCTAGCCACCGGCATACTGGCTGTGGCGTTTACATTCTGGTATGCAAGTGATCATCAACGCGCGCTGGCCGAAGTGGCCATCGCTGCCCGTTTGGATGCTGTTGCAGAGGAGATAGAAGGTCGAGTGAGCACGCTAGAAGCGAGTCAGTTTACCGATGTCTTTCGCTTGGACATGGGGTATCGTTTTCCGGATCCGCTGACCATTCTCGATCTGGGAGGAACGGTACTAGACGTGTTTTATCCGGCACAGGACGCGTTTGAGGGTGTTCTGCCTGATGAAAGCGTGCAGCCTATTATTCCGGATATTCTCGATTCGGATGACGTTCTCTCCGACGTTCTCGTGGATGCTTCGGATGCGCTTCTTGAGGGTGGTTACGCCATGGCCCCTCTGTTTGATGAAGGGGGGTTTCTAGCTGGATTGGTGCTCGTTCAGCCTCTTTCCCAATCAATGGATCTGGAATTAATGGATACGCGCGCGGCGTTTCGGCGCTCCCTCCGGACGGTAGGTATTCTGGCCATCATCATGGCGCTGTTGCTTGGAGCCGGGATGACGTGGTGGATGGTGCGGCCTCTTCGCTCGCTTACGCGTAGTATTTCTCGGATTGGTGATGGTCAGTATGATGAGTCCATCCAAGTAAAGGGTAATGATGAATTCTCTGAGCTAAGCAGCGCTATCAACGTCATGGCTGTACGGGTTGCCCGAAGTATTGAGGCGCTCAAAGAGTCTGACCGCTTACGCCGGGACCTGGTTGCAAATGTGGGGCATGATCTTCGAACTCCGCTCGCTGCCATGCTTGCCCATTTGGAGGAAGCCGAGCGGTTTAATTCGGAAGGTCGAGCTAAGGAAGCAGAAGACGCGGTCGGACAAGCAGCTCGGCAGGGTAGCTACCTTAGCGCCTTGGTGGACGACCTGTTTGAGCTGAGTCGATTGGAAAGCCAAGGGCAGAAGTTGAGGCAGGAGCCCGTACCTATTGGGGAATTAGTTGCCGATGCCATTGCTGGTAATCAGGGGGAGGCAACGAAAAACGGAATTTCACTCCTTGCTGACGTAGCAGATGGGCTTCCCCTTCTCACAGCGGATGGGACTCGACTACTCCGGGTGCTCAATAATCTGATTTCAAATGCGATAAGATATACGTCGGATCAAGGAGTCATCACGGTTAAGGCGGTGTCCTTAGCGCATCAGATTGTGCTCTCGGTAACGGATACGGGTGTAGGAATAAGTGCTCCAGAACAAGCGCGTATGTTTGACCGGTACTACCGGGGCGAGGGTGCTCGCACCCGTGTAAGTGACGCTACGTATAAAGGAACGGGATTGGGCTTAGCCATCTCACGTGCTATCGCACAAGCTCACAAAGGTTCTTTAGAGGTTGAAAGCACGCCGGGTGAAGGCACCAGCATGATATTGACCTTGCCCGTGAGGTAAAGGTCCAAAAATAGGTGTGGCGGGCGCAAGAGCGCCCGCCACACCGCGTCTTCCAAATATCGAGTTACGATCGTACCTGTAACTCAGCTTTCAGATCATGATCAGGAAATCTTGATCTTCTGTGGTTTGGTTTCTTCAAGCTTGGGCACGGATACCGTAAGAACACCGTTTTCATGCTGAGCTTCGATCTTTTTGGGATTGATCTTGGTCGGCAACGTGAATGAACGATGGAAGCGTCCTGAATGTCGTTCCATCCGTACGGCCGCGTCGTCCTCGCTAAGAGTGCGGGCTAGGCGCTCTCCCGAGACCGTAAGCACGCCTTCGTGGAAGTCAATCTGGATACCGTCCTTAGAAACGCCCGGGACATCGAGAGCTAATTCATATGTATCCGTTGTTTCAACAACGTCGATGCGAGGGGTCCAAGACACCGGTTCAGCGTGGTCTTCATCCGAGCTAAATCCGGGGAAGAAATTTGAAAAAATGTGATCAAAATCGCGCTGCATCTTGAACAAATCTGCGCGTGGAGAGAATCGAACTACTTTGGTCATAACGTCACCTCAAGGTGTGGTTTTGGGCAAGGAGGACAGTAAAACACGCTATTAAGCGTGTTGTCGCCCCAGTGTGTGTTTGACCAAAATTGTTTACAACCCCCGTGCCAATGCCTCAAAGCGGACCATTCGACAGCAAACCAATGTCATGTTGTCGGGGTGCTAAGGCACGTCGGAATTCTTGTCGCCGACAAATCGTCAGCTCCTTCTCTTCATCCTGACAACTCGGCGTTTAGATCGGTAATCTTGTCAGAAAGGGCCCAATTCGTGGGTTTGCGAAGCTTATGGGTTAGGAAGCCGGCAAAACTTTGCCTGAGACTTCGCCAAATCCAATTCGAAGGCCATCTTTTTCTGCATGGCCACGCATAATGACGGAGTCACCATCAGCGATAAACTTACGCTCAGATCCATCCGGCATTTGAACGGGATCAGTTCCTCTCCAAGTGATCTCTATCATCGAGCCGAAACTACCCTTTTCAGGTCCGGATATGGTTCCAGAGGCCATTAGGTCACCTGCATTGATGTTGCACCCGCCAACAGTATGATGAGCTAACTGCTGACAGATATTCCAATACATATGCTTGAAGTTAGAGCGACATACTACATGCTCTTCTCCATTCTCAGGTTTAATGCCGACTTCAAGAGCAATATCAAAGGACCACTCTTCGTCGGTTTGGAGGTAGGGCAGGGGAACAGGATCCTGAGTAGGCCCCGCACAACGAAAGGGTTCGAGTGCATCAAGCGTCACAATCCACGGTGAGATTGAGGTCGCAAAGTTTTTCCCTAGGAATGGTCCAAGGGGTACATATTCCCACGCTTGGATATCACGTGCGCTCCAATCATTAACTAGGACGAATCCAAAAATGTGATCAGCTGCTTTATCGATCGAGACCGCCTCACCCATTGCAGTGGCTGGTCCCGTGAAAAAACCGACCTCGAGTTCAAAATCTAGAAGTCGGCTGGGACCAAATCCTGGTACTCCATCAACTGGTTTGCTCTGGCCCTTTGGGCGCTTAACATCTGCGCCTGAGACCACAATGGAGCTGGCTCTACCGTGATAACCTACGGGAAGATGGAGCCAGTTGGGTAAAAGAGCATTTTCTGGGTCTCGGAAGAGTGACCCAACATTGGTCGCGTGCTCTTTGGAAGAGTAGAAATCCGTGTAGTCCCCAATATCAGCTGGAAGGACCATTTGTACAGTGTGCTGATCGAATAGCAGACTTCTACGCAGACTTCCATTATCCCTGAATTCAGCATTTTCTTCAGAAAGCAGCTCTTGAAGGCGACTTCGCCCCGTCGACCAAACGGGTCTTCCGGCCGCCATAAAGGCGTTTAGCGTTGTACCACCAAAAACGGATGTACCCAGTAAACCACATTCTTCGAGTCCCTTAAGGTCTAAAACCTGCGTTCCAATGGCCGTTCCAGCACGGGGTTTGGAGGCTCCCGGTGGTAGAAATACGCCATAGGGCAGGTTTTCGATAGGGAAATCACTGTTCTCTGGAACGGGAATGAAGGATCGCATCATGTGAACTAATTTATCTGACAGATTACTGGGTTAACCAACCGAGATGGTGGAGATCTTCTCTTGGCTCTGTAAAACTACAACTGCCGATGGAGAGTCCAAGGGATGATCGTGCTTTAAGAAACGATGTCGTGCTGGCCTCTAACTCATTCCAACATATGCCTGAAGGAGTGAATCTGAAAGACTCAGAGCGTTCGTCTTCAAGAATGGTTTGAATGCGCGCCGGATTCAAGTCGTGTACACCGGCCAATGTGGTTGCAAAAAATACATTTAAAAAGCCGTGCATAGTCACTCCCTGGGTCTCATTAAAGTGACGAAGGGGATGATGTAGGCCAGCAGTAGCTTTAAATGGGTGATTAACCCGAACAGCGGTGTGAATGAAGGAGGCCAATTCAAATGGAGTGGGGAAGTCTGATTTGGACATGCCCCCACACCGAATCTTGCCGAAAATAGGTTGGTTCTCTGTGGACTGGGAGGCTAAGCCAAGGAAATACAATGGAAGTTGTTGCAGGTAGTTTTCTGAGCGAGATATCTCTGCAAAGACCGCAAGTGATCCACGTTCAGCACCCTCTAAGATTGATCGAACTTGGTGAATGCTGCTAACGGCCGTTTTTCCATCGAGAAGAGCGTCTGAAGGGAAACTGAATTCTAGGGCATCGACTGATGCTTTACCCTGCATTTGCGTTTCGAATTGGGCACATGTAGAGAGGTCTTCCCTTAGGGATTCGTAGAATTCGGCTATCGAAGGTGCTCTGCGTGGCAGTACATCGAACGAAACGGGGGACTCAGTCGTGAAGAGGGCGCTCAGGGAAACGACTTCGTCCAGCCGAGAAACCGGGACGACAAACGGACCCATCATCCAAGCATCTGGATCGCTTCGATGGTCCATATATTCTCGGATGGCCTCTTCAAGAGGTAGCGAGGCAGGTGGAAACAGCCCAGCATAGTCAAATAGACCATTTAGGAGTGTTTTAACACTTGAGTATTTGGGAATTGACGGCGTACGATCGGGCATGAAGGGAAACTCTATCCGTGGATATTGGTCAAGACTAAGAACTCTCGGTTAAACCTTGTATGAACTCGAATGTAATATTACATTGAAAGACGCATAAAAATCGGTTAGGCGTCGGTTTCAAGATGTTTTTACCGCATTTTTTAATGGTTTTATGGTGTATCCGAAGCCGAACTCCTAGCGAGTTAACGGCCTAAAGTGAACCTTCCCACCAGAAACGGTTCCACGGATTTACTTTTCACACGACGAACGAACGTTACCAAACATGGTAGTTATGAAGCGATTTCCCATTCTTCTTAGCCTTCTCATCGGTGCTTTTCTATTTATCGGCGCGGATGGCTGTTCAAGCGACCCTAACGTAGAAGGCGCGAAACTTGATCTCCGTAATCAAGATTATGATCGGGCTCTCCAAAATCTTGAGACCGCTCTCGAGAAAGACCCTGCAAATTCTGAAGCACTTGAACTGAAAGGGCGTGTTCTTTCACAAAAAGCATTCGCTATCATGGATCAGGCTGAGCACATCGATCTGATTCATCAGATGGTTGACGCATTCACTGCAGCCAAAAACATTGATCCTTTGTTGGATGAAACGGTGACGAACAGCATGCGATTTGCGTATGCCTCTGAATTCACCCGAGGAATTCAGGCATTCAACCGTGGTCGTAATGACGACAGTGAATTTGTGGTTGCAGCCCGCTACTTCCACACTGCCGGAGATATTTTTCCGGATTCCTCAGGTGCGTTCGTCAATGAAGCATACGCTTACATGAACGCCAATCAGCCTGAAGATGCCATCGCACCGTTTGAAATGGCTCTGGAAACGGGTGACACAGAGCCCGATACTTACCGCTTTCTTGCGGGTTTGTATCAGACCTATGATCGCGTAGATGATGGGATCGCTCTGTTGGAAGATGCGGCTAGCCAATTTCCTGAAAATGCCGACGTGCAGACTGAGTTGCTGAATGCCTACCAAGCATCTGGACAAATTGACAAAGCGCTTGAAAGCTACAAGACGGCTGTAGAACGCGAACCAGACAACAAACTGTTCCGGTTCAATTACGGAACACTGCTAACCCAGATCGAAGACTATCCTGCAGCTGTTGCTCAGTTGGAAAAAGCGATCGAACTCGATCCGGATTACAGCAATGCTTATTACAACCTCGGTGCGGCATACATCAACATGGCAGTGGATGTGAACGATCAGGTTCGCTCACTTGACGAAGCGTTGAGCGCTGAGCGTGGAGATCTAAGCCGTGATCAGATTTCAGAGCGCGAAGCAACCATCAATGCATTAGTAGATGAGCGCCGGGAAATTTTTGATTCAGCTATCGCTCCTCTCGAAACAGCTAAGTCACTGTTCGAAAGTGCAGGCGAAGATGCAACGGGCGTATGCATGGCATTGTATCAGTCTTACGTGCAGACAGACGAGCTTGACAAAGCTCGCTCAGTAGAAGAATGCGCCGGTTATTCTGACACAGGCGAATAAGTAGTTGGAACTGGTTTTTAAACCCGTTCTACTTGCAATTGAGGGTCGCTACTGACCAATTTAAGGGGGCGGGTTGCGTAGCAGCCCGCCCCCTGACTTTATACCTCGATTTCAGGAATCTCCTCGAACCCAACGCATATTTAGAATAGAATGAAGCAAGAGTTGATCGACCACATGGGTCTTGGCACTAAATCGGTTCATGCTGGTCAAGAGCCTGACCCGTCTACAGGAGCCGTCATGACTCCAGTATATCAGACGTCTACGTATGCCCAGGCTGCCCCTGGTGATCATAAAGGACACGAGTATGGTCGTGTTACCAATCCGACAAGGACGGCGCTTGAAGGCAACCTCGCTGCTTTAGAGTCCGCGCAGCATGGTATCTGTTTTTCATCAGGTGTTGCAGCGACAGACGCGATTGTAAAATGTTTACGCCCAGGCGATCATATTGTGGCTTCCAATGATTTGTACGGTGGAACCTATCGTCTCATTCGTCAAGTGTTTGGGCCCTTCGGTATCTCTTCTGATTTCGTGGATATGACGGATCTGGATGTAGTTCGCAACGCGATTAAACCTGAAACGAAATTACTCTGGATAGAAACACCTACTAATCCGCTCGTTCGCGTGGTAGATATTTCCGCGCTCTCAAAGTTAGCTCACGAGTATGATGTAGTAGCCGTCGTGGATAACACGTTTGCCTCACCCATACTCCAACGTCCTCTGGAGCAGGGCGCAGATTTGGTGGTGCATTCCACGACTAAATATCTGGGTGGGCATTCCGATGTGATTGGTGGCGCTATTTGCACCAACGACGATGAGTGGAATGAAAAATTGCGCTTCTTAATCAAGTCCGCAGGAGCCGTACCTGGCCCTATGGATTGCTTTCTAACCTTGAGAGGGACAAAAACCCTTCAGGTTCGCATGGAACGCCACTGTTCAAATGCTCAAGCGATTGCCGAATTTCTGTCTGCGCACGAAAAGGTGGGCAAAGTATACTATCCAGGTTTGCCTGACTTTGAAGGCTATGAACTGGCCAGCCGTCAGATGGATGGATTTGGAGGAATGGTTTCTTTCCTACTCAAAGACGATAGTATGGAGGCAGCTACTCAGGTGCTTTCATCGACGCAGGTCTTTACACTCGCAGAAAGTCTTGGCGGGGTGGAAAGTCTCATGAATCATCCTGCTACTATGACGCACGCCTCTATTCCGGCAAACGAACGCCATGCTGCAGGCCTGCATGACTCGCTCATTCGCCTATCAGTTGGGATAGAAGATGTTCGCGATTTGATTGCCGATCTAGACCGGACCCTTGCTGAACTCTAAAGTCGTTAGAGGGACGCCAGATTTCTAACTGCATCGAGGATGTCTTCGTCCTGAGGAAGAAGAGCTCTCTCGAGAGGGTCGGCGAATGCAATCTGAGCGAACTTCCCTGCCAGTCGTTTGACCGGCGCATCGAGCTCAAAGAATGCGATATCGGCAATCTGTGCCGCGAGCTCTGCTCCGTAGCCTAAGAACTCATGGTCTTCGTACACCACTAACGCCCGACTTGTCTTCCGAACGGAAGCCAATACGGTATCCATATCGATGGGAAGGAGGGTACGAAGATCAATGATTTCAACCGAGAGGCCTTCTTTTTCGAGTTGGCGGGCTGCATTCACTGATTTGTGCACCATCATTCCATAGGTGACGATCGTTAGATCGGTTCCTTCTCTAACGGTGCGGGCCTTTCCAAACGGTAGGAGATATTCAGAATCGGGTTCAGGGCTTCGAGCGGCGGCTGAGCGATACAGTGCCTTGTGCTCCATAAAGATGACCGGATCATCCATTCGAATGGCTGCTTTGAGCAGTCCCTTCGCATCTGCCGCCGTTGAAGGCATGGCGATTTGGAATCCGGGCATGTGTGCGAAAATAGATTCGATATTCTGCGAATGGCAGAGTCCACCGTGGATATATCCTCCAACCGGTACTCTAATCACCATTGGGCAGGCCCAATCTCCATTTGAACGATATCGGTAGGAAGCGACTTGGTTACGCAGCGCCTGCATAGCTGGCCAGATGTAGTCTCCAAACTGAATTTCAACGACTGGTTTGAATCCAGCCGACGCAAAACCAACGGCTGTTCCAATGATGGATGCTTCGGCAAGGGGAGAGTTGAAGCAACGTTCTTTACCGAACTTGGCGGTTAGCTCACGAGTGGCTGTGAATACCCCTCCTTTACCGCCGGCTACATCTTCTCCGTACACGATCACTTTCTCATTGCGCTCCATTTCCTCATGCAATGCATGATTAATGGCATCAACGACTACGATAGGCTCTCCAGAAGGCTCGGTAGACTCAAACTCTAGCCCCGAATCCTCTTCCGACAACACATGCAACAAAGCAGTTTCGGGATCAGGATCCGCTTGTGCATCAGCCCAAACGGTAGCTTCATCTACCGCTACCTGAACTTCTTTTCGGAGCCGAACAATGTCGGCATCTTTCAATAGCCCCGCATTCAGCAGTTCTTTTTCAAGTTGCAGGATCGGATCTTCTCGTTTGTCTGCTTCCAATTCTTCCGGCGAGCGGTATTTGGCGTGATTATCAGACGAGGAGTGAGGGAGAAGACGCACAAGATCGGCAACGAGACAGACGGGTCCTTTGCCTGCCTTAATGTGTTCGATGGCAGCCTGGGCTGCGGCATACGTTTCAAAGAAATTGGTGCCATCAACATGAATACGGGCTAGCCCTTCATACCCCTTTGCCAATTTGAAAGCAGATCCACCAGCGGTCTGGTCTCGAACAGGCACAGAAATAGCATATCCATTGTCCTGAACAATGAACAATACGGGCGCAGATTCCCGAGCAGCCCAGTTCAGCGCTTCGTGAAAATCACCTTGGGATGTAGCACCATCACCACATGAGCAGTACACGTATGCTTCCTTTTTTTCTCGTTGAAGTGCAAGGGCAACGCCTACTGCGGGTAAGAACTGAGCGCCAACAGAGGAGGAAATAGGGAGGATATTGCGCGAGCGATTTCCGAAATGCTCTGCCATCTGGCGACCGCCAGAATTGGGATCATCGGCTTTGGCTAGATGATGTAATAAGATTTCTTCTTTGGTACCGCCCAACATCAGGTACATCATCATATCCCGGTAGTACAAACTATACCAGTCTTCACCAGGACGACTCAAAAATCCGACGGCAGCCTGCGCCGCTTCGTGACCAGCGCATCCAATATGGAAAAACCCTTTGCCCTGCTTCAGAAGCGTGAGCATTTTTTCGTCCAGACGGCGAGAGGTCAGCATTTTTTGATAAATGCTCAACAAATCACTGGGATCGAAATCAGAAACACCTACGGGTTTTACATCAAAGTCACTTTCAAACAGCTTTCGACCACTGGTAGATGTTGTCATTTCGACATTTACGCTGGCGCCATCTCCGGCGGTTGCGGTGGCTTTCTTAACAGATTTTGATGCTCTCGCCATATCCAATCGGGTTCTGAGATCGATGAACGGGTAAACCCAGAAAAAACCGGGTCCTCCTTGTACGTCTCAGAATACAAAAATGTTTGGAGGGTGGTATTGGGTCTGGGTGAAGCTTCCCTAAAAACATAACACTGTTAATCAGGGCGAAACCGAGGCCTAGCCTTGATGCAATCAAGCTTCAGCTTCGGGAATATGCGATTCTTCAAAGGGAAGTTCAAACCAAAAACGAGTACCTCGCCCAAGGGTACTCTCAACGTGAACTGCTTCTCCGTGAGCAGCCAATATTTGCTTAACTATGCTCAAGCCCAGGCCGGTGCCCCCACTTTTGCGAGATCGGTCCGGGTCAACGCGGTGAAACCGCTCAAATATACGTTCCAAATGCTCTTCAGGGATACCTTTTCCGGTGTCCACAACTTCAACTCGCACTTTTTCCAAATGTCTTCTGAATCGACACCGAACTGTTCCTGCGTCTGAATAGGCTACCGCATTATCGATGAGATTGATGAGCACCTGACGGATTCGGGCGCGATCTGCACTGACCAGAATGAAGGGGTTTTCGACGATCAGTTCGATGCCTTTATCTTCAGCCTTCTTCCAGAGCACCTCGTAGACATCATTCAATAGTTCAGACAGCTCGAAGATCTTAGGCTTTATTAGGTCTTCGCGATATTCCAATCGAGCAATTTCGATCAGATCATTGAACAGGTTATTCAGACGTTCAAGGTTCGAAAGGCCCTTTTCAGCGTAAAATCGGCGCTGATCATCTGAAAGCGTGCTAGAAGCCAATGCTTCCAAGTAGCCTCCGACGGCGAAGATCGGATTCCTGACTTCATGGGATACGTTGCCGATGAACTCATTCTGCAAATGAGCCATTCGCTGTAACTCATCAATCTTTTCCTTGAAGGTATCCGACATTAGATTCAGGCTTTTAGCCAAATCCTGAAATTCGGACGCTCTTGAGTCTACTGTGATTTCCTCGTCTAGACGGCCCTCACTTATGCTCCTCGCACTATTTCGGATCGTCTGCAGGGGTTCAGTAACACGTTGTGCGGCAATCCAGCTCCCGAATACGGCCAAGAGCAATGCCATAATCATGGCAGCGACCATCGTGAACTGCAGTCTGTTGATCATTCGGAACAGCAACGGACTCGGCTGTCTAACACGCACAATCATCCCCGAGCCGGGTCGCTGAAGGGCAGAAAAGTAGACGTGTTGTCCCGAAACCTCTCGCTCGACATGATTTACATCCGTTCCGGAAGAAAACTGCATTTCCGCAGTATTAAACAGCGGATGATTTATGGCCGAAGCCATCCCCGAAGAGTTTATGACTACAGAATCCCCAACAGCGACATCAATCTGGATATCGCCCATTTGGGACATGGTGAGTATTTTTTCGAGTCGATTCGCATTGGAGTCCGCGTCTTCCAGCACAGACGCCACACGGGACACCTGCTGGAACATGGTTTGCTGATACGAGATTTGAACTTCATTTCGAAGCACAAACGTGATATACAGACCGACTGTGGCGACCGCTATTCCTACAAAAAATAGGAATGTTAAGATCATCCACGTCTGCGTCGACGCTCTTGTCGGGAAAAGACGTTCTACCAACCGAGATGGCATAGACTACACCGTAATGGAAGCCTATGCTTCAGGCTCTCCTTCTTCTACGAAGCGATAGCCAACACCACGAACCGTCTGAATGTGCTGGGCAAATGACCCCAGTTTTTCGCGTAGGTTCTTGATGTGTGCATCGACCGTTCTTTCGGTGACCATCATCGCATCCTTCCAAATGGTTTCTAGAAGCTGCTGGCGCGTAAATGCTTTTCGTGGATGGCGAACTAAGTATCGTACCAATTCAAACTCGGTCAGTGTGAGACCAAGGTCTTTACCATCGAGGGATGCACGGTACTCATCTTCATAAATCGTAAGATTCCGAACTTGAAGCGTACGACTCTCTTCGATTCCACTCCGGCGTAGGACCGCTTTCACGTGGGCAACAATCACCTGTGGGGAGACTGGCTTGGTGAGGTAGGCATCGGCACCCATCATGAGGCCTTTGACTTGATCGTCTTCTTCGCCTTTGGCTGAAAGAAATACGATCGGAATGGTCTCTGTTTCTACGCGACCACGGAGGCGACGACAGATTTCATACCCATCCATTTCTGGAAGCATAATGTCCAGAACGATGAGGTCTATATCGGGAGTGGCCTTTTCAAGCGCATCATTTCCCGCATAGGCTTTGTGAACGTTGAATCCTTCCTGCTCAAGGAAATGAGAAACAACTTCAACGACGTCTTCTTCATCATCGACGAGAAGAATGTGCAACTGTGACGGGTCAAACGTACTAGCCATAACTGATCCTGGTGTAGACAGAGATAAACACGAAATAGGAATTCCGATTAAGGCAGACTAGAAAACGTACCACCCGAAAGGGACGCAAATATACTACAAAGAGGTGAAATCAAGAAGACGTGGCGAGTTCAAGGACAACTTTTACGTTGAACTCGGTCCGAAATACCGCAAATTGGCACGTACGTGATGGTTTGGGCCTGGTCTGCTATTTCAAAGCAGGTAGGCGATTTGGCCCCAAATATCTGAACAGGTGTTCCGACCCCAATATTGGCGTTCGTTTCGGAAGGTTCTCCAAGGTCCACCATGAACATATCCATGCACACGGTTCCGGCAATTGGGAAGAGCGAATTTTCGATGCGAACCTGCCCCTTATTTGAGAGAACCCGAGGTACCCCGTCAGCATAGCCCGCTGCTACCGTAGCAATCCTCCGAGTGGAAGGGGCCCTCCATCTTGATCCGTAAGAAATGGGGGTGTTTGGGGGAACTGTTTTTACCGCGGAAACGCGAGACACGAATTCCATTACGGGAGAGAGTCCTGCTGGCGGGCGCTCGTTCGGCAGGTCAAGTAAACCGTATAAAGCGATACCAACTCGCGCCATACTCATTATTGTCGGGTCTACACTTTCTGGAAACGAGAAGACGGCTGCGCTAGCCGCCACATGAAGCGGAGCAGGTGGACTTCCTAGTTGATCGATGAGATGCGTAAATCGATCAAATTGAAGACGTGTCATTTCGTTTTCCGGTTCATCTGCCCGAGCAAAATGAGTCCAGATGGAGGATAAGTTCACTCCCGATCGTGTTTCTATCCGTCTAATCAAACGTATGGCATCTTGTGTGGTCACCCCGAGCCGCCCCATTCCGGTGTCTACTTTCAGGTGCACGTCCATGGCTTTTACTGTCTGCTCCACGATGGAAAGGGTTTCGGGGCAGTCTACGATGGGCTGCAGATCATATTCTGCGAACGCGTAAATGGACTCGGAAGTAGGTGGAGCAAAAACAATGATCTCGGAAGAAATACCGTGTTCTCTCAAATGGACGGCCTCAGAAACCGTCGCAACAGATAGTGTGCGTACACCTAGGTTATGTAGTTTCGAGGAAACGCGTGTGCTGCCATGACCATACGCATTGGCTTTGACCACGCCAATAAGCTCGATTCCAGGCATACGCCCTCGAATCGTATGTACGTTTTGCTCCAGCCTATCCAAATGGATAATCGCCTGAGAAGCATGTGGGATGGTTTGTTGTTGCGCTCGTTTCACAATTCTGAATTTAGCCCACCAAATGGGAAAGGTGAAATACGCTGAGGCATCAAACTTGTAGAATGTGGAATCACTGATAAACCCAAGACGGTAGAGGATTATGAGTTGTGAGACGTGTAGATTTGCGTTGTGTCCAACACAATAAGAACTGCATGTCGTCCCTCAGGCACATCGACCATGTGATCTGATGATGTATCCCGTAAAAAATCACGGAATCAGCGGCGACAAAACAAGACTTAATTAGTTTACTTCAGCATCCCGCTTGCCTGAGATTCAATCTTAAGGCATTTTCTAAACCCATCTATTCAATTACATGACACAGGAAACGACGCCGAATCTGTTAATTATCGGAGGAACGATTCTCGATACGGAGAAGGGCACAGAGCGGAAGGCTGATATTCTGATACAGAATGGCTTGATTGCGGATATTGGAAATGGGCTCGATGCAGCTGGGGCAGAGACCTACGATGCATCCGGAAAGTTCATATCAATGGGATGGATGGATATGCATGTTCATCTCCGTGAACCGGGACAAGAGCATAAAGAAACGATTGAAACCGGTTGCAACGCAGCAGCTTTTGGTGGTTTTACAGCTGTGGCGTGCATGCCCAACACAACACCTCCTATTCACACTCGAGACGTGGTCGAGTTCATTATTGAGCGAGCATCATCGACACCTGTTGATGTGTATCCAATCGCTTGTGTCTCCAAGAACAGGGAGGGCGAGAGCCTAGCCGAAATGGCCGATCTTGCTGCCGGTGGAGCGGTAGCCTTTTCGGATGATGGATCGCCGGTTCAGGATACGGGTTTGATGCGACACGCTCTAGAGTACGGCGCCATGTTAGGCATGCCCATCATCAATCATGAGGAAGATCTTCCCCTCGGACCGAAAGGACACATGCACGAAGGTGAAGTCTCCACTCGGTTAGGCTTGACCGGAATTCCGGGCTTGTCAGAGGAGATCATGATTGCTCGGGATATTCTGCTGGCCGAATTTACAGGCGGACACGTTCATGTAGCCCACATTTCGACTGCAAAAGGAGTGGATATGGTTCGGGAAGCCAAGGCTAAAGGTATTCCTGTGACGACTGAGGTATGTCCGCATCACTTCACGCTTACCGATAAAGAAGTCGAGACGTCTGGTTTTGATACCCACACGAAAATGCATCCACCATTGCGTCCTCAGTACGACATTGATGGTCTGAAGGCAGGCTTGGCTGATGGGACGATAGATGCAATCTGCACCGACCACGCTCCACATGCTTCATTCGAGAAAGAAGTCGAATACATATCTGCTCCATTTGGCATTCTGGGCTTGGAAACAGCTTGGGGATTGACTGGTCGAGAAGTGATCGCTGATGGAACGCTAACTACGGCTCAGGCGGTACACAAGATGACGATTACTCCTCGGGATATCATGCACATTGACTTACCTCGGATCGAAAAGGGGGCTCTTGCTAACCTAACTATTTTTGATGCTGACACGGAATGGGTCTTTGAAAAAGACGACATCAAGTCCAAAAGCGTTAATACCCCGTTCGTGGGATCGAAGATGAAAGGACGTGCTTGGGCGATCTATAACAAAGGCCAGTTGGTCAAGAACGCTTAAGCAGCTAGTTTCCTTTTTCTAGGCGCTTTCCCAGGCCACTAGGAAGGCCTTCTTCACGGATGCGATTCACGCTCCGGTCCACATTGTATGGCGTCCGGATAAGTTCAAATTCGAACGAAACCGGATCGAAAATGCCAAAACTGGCACGCGGATCCCCATCTCGCGGCTGCCCGACACTGCCGACATTTATCATATACCGGTGCCCGGCCCGGACGCGCATCACGCCAATTTTATCGGAAAGGACTCCGGGGAGATGAGTGTGGCCCACAAAGCAGACCGGAGTGTCAAAATGGTTGAATTGGTCTTGAGCTAAAAAAAAACGATTCTACCCTTAACCACTTCTTGGGATGTCCGGGAGAAGCATGGGCCAATGTTATGTCGTCCACGCTCGTGACAAGGGGAAGATTAGCCAACCAAGCTCGTTGTTCGACCGATAGGTTTTCGGCATTATGAAGGGCTGCAGTCTGCCCGTCTCTTGGGAGATAGTCAATGCCTTCACCCGTAGCCACAGCCAAATCGTGATTACCTAGAACGACCGATTTGCAATGCTTTTGAACTAATTCAAGGCAGGCAGCGGGATCTGCGCCATAACCTACGACATCTCCCAAACAGTACACGTCGGAAATGCCCCGACTCTCGATGACCTTTAAGACGGATTCTAGAGCAGGCAAGTTTGAATGAATATCTGAGATGATGGCTAGAGCCAATGAATACCTACTATTTTGATGGGCCGATTATGCGCTCTCGTACTTTTCAGGCGGCCCCAAAGTTCGGGTTTATCAAGATGACAATCCACTTTCTATGGCCATCTCATTGGTGTTCAAGTTTCGGATTTCATTTCTTTCGCCAACCGTTCCCTATTTTACCTTCCATTTTGCAAAACGCACAACCCTGAGTCATGGCCCGGACACAAATTGGTGTTTTTTTCGGAGGACAATCACCTGAGCACGAAGTGTCGGTGATTACTGGATTGCAGGCCGCCGCGGCCCTCTCTACTCAGGGCAATAGTGTCGTCCCGGTATATGTCTCGAAGGCGGGGCGTTGGTATGTGGGAGATCAACTCAAGGACATCAAAGCCTTTGGAGACGTGCCCAAATTGTTGTCCCAGTGTGCTGAAATTACCTTGGCGCCTGGACCTGGACGGTCGTTGGCACTTATTCCGCGTCATAGAGGGCGTTTTAAGACCAATAGAGAGATCGTGCTAGATGTGGCTTTTTTGGCTTTTCACGGCTCTTCCGGGGAAAACGGATCTGTTCAAGGGCTTTGCGAGACGATGACCGTGCCCTATACGGGGAGTGGCGTTGCAGCATCTGCACTCGGAATGAACAAGGTTCTTTCCAAAAAGGCATGCCTTTTCGTTGGGGTTCCAGTCGTTGACTGGGTCGAGGTTTCCGAGTCATCATTCAGGAATAAGGAAGAGGCAGAGTTAACTCGAATTGAAACCAGCCTAGGGTTTCCAGCCATTGTCAAACCTATCAGTTTAGGCTCTTCAATCGGCATCGCGCGGGTAGAAAATTGTGCGGAATTAGATGCGGCCATCGAAGAAGCCCTTCGTTACGATGCGCATGTATTGGTCGAAAAGTGTGTCCCTAACTTGAGAGAAATAAACGCTTCCGTGCTGGGGGATGGTGTTGATTCTCGGGTCTCTGTACTTGAAGAACCGCTCGGAACGGAGGGTGTCTTGTCGTTTAAGGACAAGTACATGAATGACTCCAGCGGTGGGAAAACATCTAGTTCGAAGTCCATGGGAGAGGGGATGGCCTCGCTGGGTCGAGTCATTCCGGCGCCCGTGACCGAAGACGAAGCCGTCCTTATACGAGAAATGGCACTTAAGGTGTTTGCAGCCCTGGATTGTTCAGGGGTCGTCCGCATCGATTTTCTAATGGATGCAATAACCGGCGAGGTCTGGTTTAATGAGATCAATACTATTCCCGGCTCGCTCTCATTTTATCTGTGGGAGCCTGCGGGCGTACCCTTTGATTCCTTGGTTCAGACATTGGTAGATTTAGCCATCCATCGTTTTGAGGAGCGCACGCGACGCGTGCGCTCCTACGATGTCAATCTTTTGGCAGAGCGTTCAGCCAAAGGGCTGAAGGGCAGCAAGTCCTGAATTAGTGCAATTCGGAGGCGATAGCAGCTGCCAATGCGGCATTTCGTTTCAATAACTCGACGTTGGCCGTTAAAGCCCGATCACCAATTTCCTGTCTAACATGGTTCAGTAAAAACGGCGTGACCTCGGCTGGCTTGAGCGCCTGCGCGGCCGTGCTGGAAAGCGCATCGGTAACCACTTCTTGAACGCGTTCAAAAGAAAGCGCCATGGAAGCGGGGAGCGGATTGACCACTAAAATGGATTGCGGTAGGTCAGCGGCGTCTCTAGCCCGGGTCAGATCGGCGATTTCCAAGGGGGTGTCGCAACGAACATCCACCGCATAGGGACTGTTTTCGCAGTAAAAGGCGGGCATCGTGTCCGTTTTATACCCGACTACACTGATTCCCAACGACTCCAGATGTTCTCGTGTGGCTTCGAGATGCAGGATGGCTTTGGGGCCCGAGCAAACTACCGTCATGGGAGAAAGTGCGAGTTGCCTTAAGTCCGCACTTATATCTGAAGACGGCTGCCCTTGAGCGTCTCTGTGTACACCACCAATTCCCCCCGTAGCCATCACGTTGATTCCTGCCCGAGAAGCCGATCGGATCGTTGTAGCGACGGTGGTAGCCCCATGCAGGCCTCTTGCGACCACTCTCGGAATATCTCGGATGCTGACTTTCTGTACGGATGGATCTACACACATCATGGATACTTCGTCATCCGAAAGTCCGATGCACTCAACACCATTGATGTATCCAATGGTAATAGGAATCGCGCCTGCGTCGCGTACGATGGAATCTAAATCGTGAGCGAGATGGTGATTATGAGGATGCGGCAGTCCATGAGCGAGAACGGTGGATTCTAAGGCTACGCGAGGAAAGGACATGAGCAAGCGGGAGAAGATGGACGAATGATCGTATATTTTTCAGTGTACGAATCGGGTATCAAACGGTCCCGCTTTGTGGCTGGAAAAATTGTGTGCTGATGAATCTAGATGCCTTTTTATGAAACAATTGAATTCAATCTTCTTCCTTTTCCTTCTGGCAATCACTTCGATGGGTGCTTTGGCTCAATCAGGCCCGGCTGAGTTGTCAGGAGCCCAATTGAAGATGCATGTTACCGAACTCGCTTCGGATACGTATCAGGGCCGACGAACCGGCACGGAAGGTGCTGATCTGGCTCGAACATACATTCTCGGGCAAGTGGGCGACATGGCTCCTTGTAGGGAAAACGTGCTTCAGCCCTTTAGTTTTGACTCACGCAGAAGCGGAGAATCCTTTGAAGGGAAAAATATTATAGGGCTTTACGAGGGTACTGAGGGAAATAGCGATACGATCGTTTTGACAGCCCACTTTGACCACTTGGGAGAGCGAAATGGACAGATTTTCAATGGCGCAGATGATAATGCCTCAGGGACCGCTGTTTTGATCGAGTTGAGTCGATTCTTTCATGACGTTCAACCCAAACACGATATTGTTATTGCGTTTCTGGATGCGGAAGAAATGGGACTGCAAGGCGCACGTCATCTAGTCGATTCTGCATGTTTGAAGGATCGTCGTGTCCTGTTGAATGTAAACTTAGATATGGTGAGCAGAAGCCAAGTGTCTGAGTTATATGCGGTAGGTACCCACCATTATCCCTTCTTAAAGCCTGTTTTGGAAGGCATATCTACTGGTGAGGGCCTTTCGGTTCTGTTTGGACACGATCTGCCGGGCACGGGTCAAGATGATTGGACTATGTCCAGTGATCATGGCCCTTTTCACGCAGCTGGAATTCCCTTTCTATATTTTGGGGTGGAAGATCACGACGGGTACCACGCTCCTTCGGATGTGGCGGGAGATGTGACTTGGGACTTTTTTAATGTGGCAGCCAATTACATTTTGCACAGCATTCTCGCTATGGACGAGCAGCAGTGGGATACCTTCGCGAAATGAACGTTGAGTCCTTGCATATCTATCCAATAAAGAGCCTAGCCGGGATTTCTCTTGAGAAAGCAACCGTCACGATGCGAGGTCTAGAGTACGACCGCCGGTTCATGTTGGTTAAACCAGACGGTGGATTCATTACGCAACGCACGCATCCTCAATTGACCCAGTTTGGTGTCGAAGTATTGGGAGAGACCTTACGGATTACGCACGCTGACATGGGCTATGTTCATGCGACTCTGCACCCAGCACTCGAAGCGAATAGGCAGGCAACGGTTTGGGATGACACGGTTCGTGTATCCTCTGGCAGTTCAGAAGTAGATGAGTTCTTCTCATCAGCGCTCGGAGAACCTATTCAGATGGTAGGGATGCCTGATAGCACTGAACGACAAATAGAACTTGACTACTCAAGACCTGGGGAGTGGGTTAGTTTTGCAGATGGATATCCCATACTCGTTTTGGGAAGGGCGTCCATGGCCGAATTAAATTCGCGAATGGAACGGCCTGTGCCTACCGATCGATTTAGAGCAAATATTATTGTGTCCGGGGCAGAAGCTTGGCAAGAGGATACCTGGACGACGTTAACAGGCGGACCGGTATCTATGAAACTGGTCAAACAGTGCGCACGCTGCATTGTGATACGAACCGACCAGCAAACGGGTGACCGAATGGATGAGCCCATGAAAACGCTATTGACCTACAGGCGCATCGATAATAAAGTGATGGTAGGTATGAATGCGATCCCGAAAAGCGACTCGGAAGGACGTGTATTGAGTGTGGGCGACTCTGTTTATGTACAGTAGTGGATTTCGTTTGCTCCTTTTTTCCTTTCCTGATTCTTCATTGCACAGAGTAGAACCCATCCTTTCGGATAGGGTTGGATT
>DKOG01000154.1 GCA_002469915.1 Bacteroidetes bacterium UBA7368 | reverse complement strand
AGAGGTCGTGGGTATGAGGTGCAAGTAGTTACGTTGCTGAGGCAAGATGGCATCAAATTTCATTTGTGCTTCATCGCGTTCAGCTCGGGTTTCAAACAAGCCCCACCCTACAATGAATTCGAACCGCTCCCCCGTAGCATTCGTCAGTAGATAAAGCGGAATATTGGTCGAGTCTAGGCGTGTACGAAGATCACGCAATTGAATCTGAGCATCTTGCATTCGCAAATGATTTCCGAGCATCATGGTCCATCCCACCGCATCCTCATCAGGACGGCCTGTGGGCAGTAAAGGCTTAAGATTAGATGACCTTCTGACTTCCTCCCCCTCTTCTTCTTCCTCATACTCCTCTGGAGTTGGAAGAGGAGCCTGAACGGGTTCGGAGGCGACCACTGTGTCTTCAACTACCGACATTTCCTTTTCCGGTATCGCAAACTTTGGTACGTCCGTTGAATCTGACTGGGCGCCACCTGCTTGACCAGGGGATTGAGCCGCGGGCACCTGACGATCAAACTTTTTGAGGAAATCGGTTCTCAGCGAATCCACCTGAGCATCTACAAGCAAGGAATCCGTGGGTGCCAACTCATCTGCTGTCAAGGTGGAGTCGGATGCACTTAAAAGCGCACCTGCGGTAGAATCCGGAATGGATAAGGCTAAATCCAAAGAGTCCGAAGCTACTTCCGATGTATCAACAGGAGGCGTTCTCATTTCCACGAGAGCTTTCAGCGTCCGATTAGCCACTAAACCAAATCTGGTGGAAAAGTGGTCATCTACCAATTTCTGATACAGATCCTCGACGAAGAATGGTTCGCGAAATTCACTTAGAATGACCTGAACGGAATCCGTCACTGCCGAATCTTCCATAGCCAGGTCAGCTTCTTGCGGATCGGGATCTAACACCGCCTCGGATGGTGCTTCAGCGGATGTGGCTTCGTCAGCATCCATTTCCGCGCCATCAAGAAGTGACATATCAACCCCTGATGAGTCTGGGATTTCGGCACGTGTTGCAGATATAGAATCCGCAGGCAAGGAATCCGCATTCTCCGACACAGACAATGAATCTGAAGCCACGGCGAGATCCATTATCGATTCAACCAATGAAGAGTCCGGAGGAACGAGCTCGAGTTGGTCTGGATTGAGCTCAAGCATAGCAGAGGTGTCCTGAACCGCCTCTTCTGTGAACCCAAATTTATCGGGCCACAACTGCGAGAGGCGCTCTGTATCCAGCGTCATTGGAATCTCGGAGAAAATGGCTAAAGAGTCCGAACCCGCCCACTGCATATGTAAATCCGCCGCTGCCAAGATGGCTCGAAGACTCTCGTCATACTCCTGCCAGTCCACAGCGACAGCCAGTAAGCGATTAATACCCTCTTCTCGATTATCAACCGATAGTGATGAGTAAGCCGCCTCGTAGTCCATTATCGCTAATTGGGAAGAGTCCGTAATGGCAACCTCAATAGGGTCCATCCCTAATCGCTCTCGAACTTCAGCAGAGAAATCAGACTCAGGAAAACGTTCGATAATGTCTTCGTAAAGCAAGTTGGAGGACACCGAATCACCTAGGGCGCGATGAACTTCTGCCAACGCATACAGCGCTCGCTGAGCAACGGGTTCTTCTTCATCATCGTCTATCACCATCCGGTACCATACAGCTGCAGAGTCCGGCAAAGCCATGGCAAGAAATAATGTGTTTCCAATCTCGTACCTAGAAATGGCTCGCATCGACTCCATTTCGACTTGTTTGGTCGAATCTCGAGGAATTGCCGATACATCAATTTCGGGCAAGATGTCTTGGGAGAATTGCTCTAATTCATTTTCTAGCTCCGTGTCGCTTTCACGCGAATCATTATTCGAGATGTTAGAAAGGGCCGCAATACGACGCCAATTGGGAGCCAGTGGCCGTTCCCCCCAAACATCTTGAAACGCAAGCAGATTTTCCTGAATCCGAACTGGGCTCTTATGAAACAAAAAACCATCTACGGAGCCTTCTAAATCGTTGACGCCGGGAACGATTTTACCCTCAGGCAATCCCCTATTCTGAAACTGATCTGCCGCTCCGCCCGTGTTCCTGAATGCCTGTTCGCGCTGCCTTTCCTCTAACTCACGCTGCTGCTCGGCCAGTTCCTCAGCGCGCAACTTTCTGAACTCAAGAATTTTCTCATCAAACTCAGCATCGGGCAATTTCCCTAACCAGAGTAGCGAGTCATACCGGGCCAAATCCTTAAATATGCGAGCAAACTGTGAGAAACTGACCTTGAGATCGTCTGCGTCAGTAATGGCCTCCGGAGCATACTGTAGTCCTGATGCCGACGTTGAGCTGGATCCCCCCATCCGAGTTCGAGCTGTTCCAGAGGATGAAATTCGACCTGCAGCTGAATCAAAATGCGCCGAAGCCATGACAAAATCTTCGTCAATATCCCGATAGAGTTCTCCCAGAGCATAATGAATACGTCCAGCTAGAGTCGATGCCGAGCTACCACCTACCGATGTCGGTTCGTAAAGAAGTCTATCGTAAAGATCGAAAGCATCGGTATCGCGACCATTATCCTGCCAGATTCGTGCTTTCAGAAGTTGAAGTTCGGATAGGTTAGAGAAATTCTTGTCGTCGCGTTCCATACGCTTCAGCTGTGAAAGCGCGCGTTGCGGGTCCAAATACCGACCTTCAATCCGGACAGCACTATATCGGGCGGCATAATCAAGTTCATACGAAGGTGTAAACCGACTCACTCGTTCAAACGCCTCTACCGAACTTGCATATTCTCCTATCTGCTCCAATACCTGCCCCAACAAAAATTGAGACCGACCAGCTAACTCCTTGTCTTTCACCTGGGGGATGGATGATTCCAAGAAATCAGCGGCTTCCTGCCAAGCCTGCTGCTTGACCTTCAACTCACCCAATAACAGTCCAAACTGACTCAGCCATTTCCGGGGTACATCTTCACCGAGCGATGCCAGGGACAACTCTTCTTCGGCTTCTTCATACGCCCCGCTGGTGGTCAACGCACGTGCAAGCCAGAATCGCCCCTCGGACTCCAGTTCAGATCCCAGCTCAGCTACTTCCCTAAATTTCTGAGTGGCACCAACAAAGTTTTCCTGAAAGTAATACGACTTACCGATCAGGAGCAGGGCATCATCTACCCACTTTGAGTCTGGGTGCTCACGCAACAAGTTGGCACTTTTGAGCACCGCATTTTCAAAATCTCGCGATCCCGCTCCAGTAGTCCGAGGGAACAGGGGCAAGAAGTGAAGACGGTCTATGGGTTGGGATGTCCGACTTAGATTATCATAGCCGGTTTCAAAGACCCGTTCTGCATTGTAGAACGTATTGTAGTAGGCCGTGAAATTGTCGTAGCGCCGGCCTATAAAGTCGGGCGTTTTGCAGCCCGTAAAAACGAGCAATACGAGAACCACAGACGTGAGTGCACGACGTGGTCTTTTGAACAAAAAATTACGTTCAGCGAAAAGACGCATAATTGGGTACGTCAGTCGGGAAATCCCGCCAAAAAGTGAAAATTAGCAGTATCGGTGAGGCTGAACGGTTGACGCTTAAGTGAGAGTAGATACGTGGACCATATTGGTCCGGCCGTGTTTTGGGAGAGGCATTCCGGCAGTTATCACAACCGTATCACCGGAATC
>DKOG01000259.1:1075-12234 GCA_002469915.1 Bacteroidetes bacterium UBA7368 | reverse complement strand
CGGTTTGCGGAGTGTAAACTTCCTTGAGCAAGGTCTGAAGTTTAGTTCGTCCACGATTAATTCGGCTCTTGACCGTACCCATCGGAAGACCCGTAATATCAGCAATCTCCTCGTAGGCAAGCTGCTGCACATCCCGGAGAACAACGACTTCACGAAACTCTTCAGGTATCTGCTTCAACGCTTCTTGGATGAAGAAGTCCTGGATCGTGGATTCCGTGTGTTTGTCTGGGCTGAACGTTTCATCCGGAATCTCAACCTCATACTCTTCGTCGTCACGATTAACGGACTGCAAAGAATACAGACGGCGACGTTTACGTTTGCGATACTCAGAGCGTGCCAAGTTTCCTGCAATCGTGTACAACCAAGTTGAATACTTAGCAATACGACGGTACGAATGCCGGTTGCGGTATACGCGCAAGAACGTTTCCTGCAGAAGGTCTTCGCACTCCTTCATGTCTCCGAGGAAGCGATAGATATAATTGGTTAGCGGATCCTTGTATCTGCCCACCAAGATATCGAAGGCCTCCACGGTCCCCATCTGAAATTGGGACATGAGGTCTTCATCACTCATTTGACTGAGCGCGTCGAAATGCCGGTTGTTCGGATTGACGTTGCCAATCATTCCGAAGTCCGACGCTTTCACCGTGAGCGTTCGCTTTTTCAGCTTTCCTACGTTTTCGGTGTCTGTCATATTGTACAGGTAGTCATCGGGATCTCTCCCGTCCATGTTTCGTAGCACTGACAATCTGTCCGTTACGGGCAGACCCAAAAAAAAACCTTTTCCGGTGTCAGTACAGGGTTCAAGACTTCAGAATCCGGCGAAACAATAGATCGAGAATCAATCGATCACTTCGCTGGCTTCCCCCTTTCAATTCGAAATCCGCCGCCAAAAGGGACGAAAACGCTTTATCAAGGGCTTTCTTGTCAAATCGTCGCAGACTGCTAAGATAGTCTTTTAAAAAATAGGGCGAAACCCCTAGAGTCGAAGCCATCTCTTTGTCTGTTGCACGACGTGCCTGCAATCCTGTCAGTTGCCACAGTTTAATGAAGAACGATGTCAGGACAGAAACGATGCGATTCGCCTCTGCGCCCGTCGATGAGGACTGCTGCAACAATCGTTCCGAGATCTTCAATGCGGCCTCATATCGTTTTTCGCCCACCACACGCTGTAATTCGAAGACATTATGTTCTCTGGTCTGGCCACTTGCCTGAACAACATCTTCTGAAGTCAGGACTTCCCGTTCTCCAACAAACGTAGACAGTTTGTCTAGCTCGGCCGATACGGCTGTTAACGAGGCCCCGACGTAATCTGAGAGCATCTGTATCGCTTTCGGTTCAATGGCAAATCCGCGTTCTTTGGCGAACACCTCAATCCATCTTGGGACCTGATTGGGATAGAGCTCTTTAAATTCAACCACCCTTCCAGCTGCCTTAAGCGCTCGGTATGGGTGATGACTCATATTTGGTTTTCCTGCACAAACCAAAAAGACAACGCAAGCTGGATTCGGCTGATCTCCGAGCGCCTTAAACAATCCATTTTCTTTCATCTTATCGAAATCCCGGATAACCACAACACGACGTTCTGCCATCATGGGAAAAGAACGGCAGGCACCGAGTGCCGCCTGCGCCTCAACTTCAGATCCGTAAAGGATATCCAGATTGAAGTCTTTTTCGTGGGGCGCTAAAGCATGTTTGAGCAACGTTTGCTGCAATCGATCAATGAAATACCGTTCAGCTCCGTGGAGGAGATAGATAGGTCCGAAATTGCCTTGTTCAAAAGACCTTTTGAGTTCGATATAAGGATTTTCGCGAGCCGTTGGCCTATCCCCTAAACGTAATTACACTTTCGTGCATACGCTCGGCAATGGCTTTCAGAAAATCACCGTCTGACTTGGTCATCTGAAAAGCGTATTGATAGACTTTGGTCTGCTCTTGATCTCCCACTGAGGCATCCCAATCGGACTCGGTAAGGCTGGAAAGCCGGTTAACAACCAATTTCCTGCCTGCTAGTAGTCGATTCAACACCATCGACATATCGTCCGACTTTCGCACCTCTGCTCGCTGAGAGGTTACAGCCGGAACATGGTCTTCCCATTCTCGACGAGCCATTTCAGCATACATTTCCAATAAGGAAGGCATAGCATCCATGGGCTTTCCGTTCATTTGACCATCAGAAATACACATCAGCCAAGGGCGTTGTACTTCAATTTCAGAAATCAAACCCGTTAGCTGATCCAGCAGAGATTCATTACGGACTGAAATGTCTAAAAACTGGCTCATTCAAGACTCAACGTTAAAAAAACAAGAGGCAATCAATATAGGGCGTCACTCTCTGACCGACAGCCACTTAGCCTCATTTCAATGTAGCTTAGAAAACTACTTCAGCTTAAAAACAAGCTTAATCGGAACGCCTTCAAAACCGTAGGAGCGTCTCAACTGATTTTCGAGATAGCGTTGATACGGTTCTTTGATTCCCTTAGGATAGTTTACAAAGAAGTTAAACACGGGCGGTGATGTTCGGACCTGTGTTACGTATTTCAATTTAACACGCTGATTGCGGTGCAAAGGCGGATTGTGTCGTTCTACAATTTGCTGCATCCACTCGTTCAGCTCTGAAGTAGGAATGCGCTTTTTTCGCTGCTCAACGACTTCCAGCACTTTGTCCAGCAATTTGTACACACGCTGCTTGGTCACGGCCGATATCGTCAGAATAGGAACATAGCTCAACGTTTTCAGCCGCTCCCGAATCATCGTTTCGTACTCAAGAGCCGTATTGGTGTCCTTCTCTACCAGATCCCATTTATTGATGGCCAGGACGAGGCCTTTTTTCATTTGCTCAGCTTGCGCCAACACGCGGATATCCTGAGCCTCCAGTCCTTCGACCGCGTCCAGAAGAAGTACCGCTACATCACATGATTCGATCGCCCTTTCGGTCCGAAGGTGCGAATAGAATTCAACGTTTTCGGAAATGCGAGCCCGTTTTCTCAGACCAGCCGTATCTACAAGCACCAACTCTTCGCCGTGATATTTCATCACGGAGTCAATCGAATCCCGAGTCGTTCCGCTAATCTCGGTGACAATGGAGCGCTCGGTCCCAAGTAACGTGTTCGTGATCGAAGATTTGCCCACATTAGGACGCCCGATCATAGCAATACGCGTTCGGGTATCGTCCTCATCTATAGGTACCTCGGCAGGTAGAACAGCGACCAATGCATCGAGCATATCTCCCGTACCCATCCCGTTGATTGCGCTCACCGCAAAGACATCCGCAAAACCAAGCTCATACAAATCATTTGCAGCCCAACGGCGCTCATTATTGTCGGCCTTGTTTGCAATGACAAACACAGGACGATCCGACTTGCGCAACACGCCGGCCATCTCCTGATCCATTTTGGTGACACCCGTTGTCACGTCATTCACGAATAGAATGATATCTGCCTCTTCGATGGCAAGATGGACTTGCTCTCGAATAGCCGCTTCAAAACGGTCTTCGGAATTTGAAACAAACCCACCCGTATCTACGATCGAGAATACCCGGCCACCCCATTCCACGTGTCCATAAACGCGATCACGCGTAACACCAGGCTCATCATGTACGATAGCCTGCCGTTCTTCGGTAAGTCTGTTGAAAAACGTGGATTTGCCCACATTTGGGCGTCCCACAATGGCGACGAGTGGCATAACGGAGGGATAAAAAGGATCAGAGACGCTACATGCGCTCTTTCCTCTCAATATACAGCGCGCGGAAGAGCATAAACGCGGTATCGGCCGTTTCTGTTGTGAACCAATAGTTGATTCCGGCTCCGATAGCGGCCCCAGCAATGGGGATTAACTGAGCAATCTTACGACCGCCAATGTTTTTTGCTATCTCTCTTGGGAAGTGCCGATTCTGATCTCGAAACGTACCACTTACACGTCCCTTGTATCCAGTTTCATGCGCAAGAGCAGCCGCAGCGACTGTTATTTCGCGTAATGCTTCGTTTTTGGATTCTTTGGTACCCGCTGCTGCCACGTTGAAAATGGACAAAACAAGGGGTCCATACTCGGGTCCGCTCACATCAAAACCGTAGGCGGCACCAATTTGTTGAATCAGACGAAGATTAATTCCAAACAGAAGGGGAATATCAGCTGCGATCAACACAGCACCACCGAGACCGGTCCCTCCACCTTCCACAGCTGCCAGAATGGCATTTTCAGAAAAATATCCCTGAGCAATTTTATCTAGTTTCGCAATATCGGCGTTCTGCAGATCTAGAACCGTTTCTGCTTTGATACCTTTCTTGACGGCTAGACTGACTACTTCGGATGGATCATACGTCCAAGCAGAAGCATCATTTAAGAGCGATAAGAATTGTGATACCGCTTTATCAACCTGATCCACGACCTCGTCGGGGACAATCTGATTGACCACCCAATCCATGGGGGCCATGGCCCAGTTCATTGCTTGTGCAACCAGAGACGCATCTCCGTGTTGCCACTTTTCGATGTCTCGTTGAACAGTTCGTTCGTTGTCCGTTAGTCGCATGCTGAGCGTCTACTCCATGATATCGTACTTCTTAAGCAGACGATACATGGTGGCGCGTCCAATTCCGAGTTGAACCGCGGCTCGATCTACGTTTCCATCACAAAGGCGATACGAACGTTCAACGGCGCGATGCTTCAACTCTTCAAGAGAGACGATTCCATCGTTTCCATCTGCTCCGACTTCCAGCATGACAGGGTTGTCATCGGACTGATCGGAGAGAGGTGTACTGATAGATGGGGATTCAAGTTGCGACCCACTCGAAACTGGCGCAGTGAAACTCCGTTCGGCCGCTTCGGCCAATGTCATACGATCCGCCCAAGGTGAAATGGTATTGATATCTGTGATCATCAGATCAGCAACACTGATCTCCTGAGAATCACTCATCAGAATCGCTCGCTCAACGGCACTTTTCAACTCACGGACATTTCCTGGCCAAGTATGATTAGCAATAGCTCGGTGAGCAGCCAAAGAAATTTTCTTACCCTTGAACTCCTGATGCGCCTTGATATACTCTCTAAATATGTAGTTGGTGAGTAGTAGGACGTCCTGTTCACGTTCGCGAAGAGGAGGCAATGGGACAGGGAATTGAAAGAGTCTGTAATACAGATCCTCTCGGAAATTCCCAGACCTAATCATAGTTACCACGTCTTTGTTCGTGGCACTAATAACCCTAGCATTAAATTCGATCGTATCACTTCCGCCAACACGAGTTAACTCACCCTCTTGCAGGGCACGAAGCAACTTGGCCTGCAAGTCCAGATCCAACTCACCGATCTCGTCAAGGAAAATGGTACCGCCGTCGGCCTGTTCAAATTTTCCAATTTTGCGTGCATGCGCACCTGTAAAAGATCCTTTCTCGTGACCAAAAAACTCGCTTTCCATAAGGTCGCGAGGAATGGCAGCACAATTCACAATAACGAAAGGACCGCGCTTACGACCCGATGCATAGTGTATGGCCTTGGCCACTAATTCTTTACCCGTTCCACTTTCGCCCTGAATAGCTACGGTCAGATCGCCCCGAGTCGCTTTCTGGATCATGCGATACACGTTATTCATGGCCGGTGAATCACCAATCATGCCAGAAACTTGATACTTCTCGCTGACTTCCGTTCGTAGACTTTCGACTTCCCTTTCAAGCGATACTTTTTCTAGGACATTGCGCACAATGGAATCTAGCTTAACCAGATCATCTTGCCCTTTGGTAATGTAGTCGTATGCGCCAATCTTCATGGCTTCGACGGCCGTATCAATAACACCCTGAGCAGACACCATAATCACTGGAATTTCTGGGTACCGAGTATTTACCTGTCTCAGAACCTCTATTCCGTCTATGCCAGGCATCATAATGTCTAGCAAGAGCAGATCTGGTTTATCACCTAACGCCTTGAGTACTTCCTCACCACTATGAAAGACCTTCACGTGATAATTCGCATTCTTGTCAAGGCGATAGCTTAGCATGCGCGCATAATGCCGATCGTCGTCGACGACGTAGATGCGATACTTCATTCCGTTGGTCCGTGGTTTTCAGCTTGAGGTCGGTAAACAGTGGAAACACGTCCGCACGATGCGAGGCGCTTCCGATCTCTTTATCGGGCAATCACGCTCAACCTTAAGAACTATTTATCAATCTGAGACAGAGAAAAACGGACTCAAATAAGGATTAAACCGAGTCCTCCTGCGATAAAGCAGTATATCGCGAAATACTGCAATCGGCCACGTCGAACCACGTCCAATACCAAACGGATCGCTACGATACCGGAAATAAAAGCGACCAACGTACCAAGCAAAAGAACCCCCCAATCTGCTACTGCAGCCTGTCCTAGCGCTTCGCCAATCTTGAATATGGTGGCTCCAATCACTACGGGTAGCAACATGAGAAAAGAAAAGTCTGCCGCTTTCGAGGGCTCAACATTTTGATACAAAGCGGTACAAATTGTTGCTCCAGATCTAGATATGCCAGGAATCATGGCTGCGGATTGAGCCAATCCAATCAAAAAGCTCTTGGGGGCCGTAATCTGACCAGAAGGTGCTCGACGCAACCGAGTTAGAAGAAGCAACACTCCCGTTACTAAAAGCATACCGGAAGCTAGTTTGGGAGAGCCAAATGCCGCCTCAATCTCTGATCCCCAAATGGCATATACCGTGAATGTGGGAATCATGGTAATTAGAATTTGAACACCCATACGGAAGTGTTCATCCGTTTTATAGGATTGTCCCAACTCGCTCACGCGAACGGCCCGTCTGCAAAAACCAATCGTCAATGATTGGATCCGTTCTCGGTAGACCCAAAACACACTCATAATCGTTCCAAAATGGACCAGCACCTCGAAAAGTACATCGCCGGCAGCCGTTTCGAGACCGAGCAAATGCTGTCCTAATACCAGGTGACCAGACGAAGAGACTGGCAAAAACTCAGTGAGTCCCTGTACCAGACCCAATATGACAGATTCCCACCAGTTCATAGTAGTCAGATAAAATCAAGTGTGCGATGAAGCGCGCCAAATTACAACATGCGTTTCTGTGATGTTGACGCAAAGTTACTCTGAAGAGGTCACATGCAAATAAAGCATTCCATTGAGCCGGCTACACTCAGACTCTCAAAAAGTGGTAAAGTAACAACCTTTAACCTATTCAAGACAAATCTGTCTCATATTAAATCACCCCGAACGAATCTATAAAGGAAAACCCTAAATTTTTGATGGCATGCGCATTTCTCTATGGTTCTTCGCAACTGCTTGTATAATCACCCTCACCAGCTGCGATGCTATAAACCAGCGTTTAAATCTAGTGAGACGGCCGAATTAACTGTTGCCCCTAAGGTGCCTGCAACGATTACTCGCCGGCACAAGGCACACGTCGAGGTAAATCTGAACGCAGTTGAAAAGGTAGGACAACTTGCTGATGGAATGGACTACAGATTTTGGACCTTTAACGGAAGCGTCCCTGGTCCATTCATACGCGTCAGAGTTGGTGACGAAGTAACGTTGAATCTGAGCAATCATCCGGAGAGTTTCGTCAGTCACAATATTGACTTGCATGCCGTTACGGGCCCAGGTGGTGGAGCAATGGTCACGGCTACAAAGCCAGGTGAATCCCACTCGTTTCACATTCGCCGCCCTTCATCCCGGTTTGTACGTATATCATTGTGCTACGGCACCGGTGGGTGTACACATTGCTAATGGAATGTATGGTCTGATCTTGATCGAACCCGTTGATGGACTTCCTGCCGTCGACAAAGAATTCTATGTCATACAGGGTGAATTATATACTCGAGGAGCATTTGGACAACCGGGTATGCAGCTCTTCGATTATCAGGCAGCTCTAGATGAAGAACCTGCCTATGTCGTGTTCAATGGACGATTCGGATCCCTGATTAATGAAAATGCCTTACAGGCTCGCGTTGGTGAAACGGTACGCCTTTATGTGGGAAATGCGGGCCCCGGCCTGATCTCCTCTTTTCACGTGATGGGAGAAATGTTTGATGTGGTATATGGTGAAGGAGGCCCTTTCCCGACGCATGAGCACATACAGACCACGCTTATTCCAGCTGGAGGCGCCGCTATAATTGAAATGAAAGTAGAAGTGCCCGGCACCTATATGCTCGTTGATCACTCCATCTTCCGCGCCATAAATAAAGGAGCGATGGGAATGCTTGAGGTTTCAGGACCTGCCCAACTCGATATACTCAACGACACCCTCTAATTATTCAGGCAGTCCAGGCTCTACCAGAATTACCTTTTCGCGCTCTACAACAACAGTTCCGGGTAGGGCTTTACGTGGTTTACGTACATACTTTCGTTCGACTACGATTACAGGAGCTAACCCACTCGTTCGCGCTTTACTATACCAGGCAGCAATAGATGCAGCCTGTTCGATAATCTGTTTTGGAGGAGAGTCTGTCCGTCCCCGAAGTCGCAACACGGTGTGTGAGCCTGCAACGCCCCGAGCATGGAGCCATAAATCATATTTGCGTGCATCATGCATCGTAAGCTGATCGTTCTGCTTCGCATTGCGCCCCACCCACACCTCATATCCAGCATCCAACACAAACCGTCGATAAGGAATGGCGTCTGGATCTTCAGGGGCCGCCATCAATGCTTTAAGATGACCTTCGTTTTTCATTTGAAATGTTTTGACTTCTTCCACGGTCTGAAGGTTGAGCGCTTGCTCATAAAGGGACTGAGTGTTTTGAGCGGTGCGCTTCAAGCCTTGAATGCGTTCCATGGACTTTTTGCGGGCCTCTCTTGAGCGTTTGGCCTTACCGTAGTATGCCTGGGCATTTTCAATGGCGTTCAAGCGAGGATCCAATACAATAGTGACCTCTGCGCCATCACCGAGGATATCGGCCACTCGCACCTCATCGGACCCAGCCTTCAGGGTATGTGCTTGCGCCATTAAAAGATGGCCAAAATGCTCGTGTTTATCCGCTCGACCCGGTTTCGAAAGCTCTTCCTCTACTCTTGAAAGTCCATTTTCTGATTGAACCACCCTCTTTTTTAGCAGCCGGATCAATGGGTCGTAGGTCCCTGAGAATCGGTGGAGAGCGAGCCGGCGGCGAGCGACAACGCGAACGGCTTCGTCCGTGCTGCTCATTTTCTCCCCTTCCGCAGCGATATGTCCCAGCCGAATCATAGATAGTAACGGCTTTCTTTCTTCATCCCAGTAAATACGTGGA
Source organism: Bacteroidetes bacterium UBA7368 (assembly GCA_002469915.1). GTDB lineage: Bacteria > Bacteroidota > Rhodothermia > Rhodothermales > UBA10348 > UBA10348. The sequence goes on along the minus strand of DKOG01000259.1, from coordinate 3,034 downwards.
GAGGGGTTTTGAAGGTCGTCCTCCATTTCCCCGATTACGGATGTGATGGTAGTCGGATCTTGTATTCCACCTGCTCGATACCAAACTTCCTCAATCAGTTTTTTTGGAAATAGCGGCAACACAGAGCGCAGCATTTTTCCACTAGCCAGAACAGACTCAACAGCCTCTGCAGAAGGCACGTCAACCACTGAACGCAAGGCAGGAAGGGTTGTAAAATCACCCCTGAACGAGGTGATACCTTCGTGATCTAAATAGACATTGGCTTTAGGTCCGTAAACAAAAAAGTGAAGACATGAACCATTGGTCAACTGCAACGTGATCTGTCTATCCCGGTTTGCAATCCGAAGACGTTCAACGGTCTCATTTCTTAACTCGGGAAACACATCCACTACATTCTTTCGAGAACGATTGGCTCCTGCATACATAAATATATGCATGTTTGGAGCCTGTACAGACGTATTAAGCGACCATTGGCCGCCTTGTACATCTTCAAATACAAGAATGAGGCTACCACGATGTTGAGAATAGCCATCTAAGATACGGGCCCCCGCTAATCGAGGGTTCCATTCCCAGACAAGAGCGCGAAGCGTGTAATAGTTCGTAAGCAATTCGCGTTACTCGAAAGGGTTCAAGAGCCTTTTTTCGGCCGAGATCGAGATTCTGCAAGGACAGAGAGCAGCCAAATGGCAACCCATCCGAAGGCAGCATAATTGAAGTCCGCGACAAACAACAGAATAACGTTTGCAGCGAAGAGCAGATGATAAAACCACAAGGGTACCTCGTCTGCTTTCCGCTGTACTGCTGACGCCGCTCCAGACAAAGCAAACACCTTAAGCAATACCATGAGTGGTGTATATATCGCGATTACCCACCATCCCCATGTGGCCCCATTGAAGGCATATACAGCGATTACAGCAGTTATTGCGAGATCAATCAGAGCGTTTTTTATCCAAGACATGACATGTGGGATTTTGGCTTCAACCATAAAGTACGGATTGTAGAAAGATATAACTCTGAATCTCGCAAAGGCACTGTGCTTGAGATCGCTCAATCTCGATATACCCGACCCGAAAGGGTGGTTTTTGTCCATTCACGTACGGATTCACGAAAAAGAAGACATACTTGACCGTTTTTATCCCTTTCAAAGGATACCGGACCTCCCGTTGAGGTGAAGTAGTCTTCCGATGACAGAGTGCCGGAAACAGACTTACCTGCACGCAGCTCACTATCATGGGCATTAACGATAGGGACAAAACAGAAAACAGCGGCAAAAACAATAAATAGTCGGCGCATACAATTAAGCCGTATAGTGGAGCTTCGTGCTATTTTACACGGATCCAACGACCAAAATATTGCTGACTTTTAAAGACTTTCTGACTAGCCGATGTGCATCTGCAGCTCTTCGCGACGGTGCTTCTGACGCAGCTTGCGAAGGGCCTTTTCCTTGATCTGACGCACGCGCTCACGGGTGAGACCGAAACGCTGTCCGATTTCTTCCAGTGTTAGAGGGTGCTCACGACCAATACCGAAGTACAAGCGAGTGATTTCAGCTTCACGTGGGTGCAGCAAGCTCAATGCGCGCTCAATATCAATCTTGAGCGACTCGTCCATGAGCGTGTCATCTGGCTTGGTGTCTTCATCGTCAGGAAGAACATCCAGCAGACTGTTGTCATCATCTTCGTTGAACGGTGCATCCATTGACAAATGGCGACCGGTGTGCTGCATGGCTTCGCGCACTTTTTCAACATCTACTTCGAGCTCAACCGCCAACTCTTCAATGTTTGGCTGGCGCTCGTGCGTCTGCGCAAGACGGGCACTGGTTTTCCTAATTTTGGAAATGGTACCAATTCTATTCAGCGGCAGACGAACTACGCGACTCTGCTCGGCAAGCGCCTGCAGAATAGCCTGACGAATCCACCATACTGCGTATGAGATGAATTTGAATCCACGAGTTTCATC
>DKOG01000259.1:0-1068 GCA_002469915.1 Bacteroidetes bacterium UBA7368 | reverse complement strand
GATAAACTTAAATCCACGCGTTTCATCAAAACGTTGGGCTGCTTTAATCAGTCCGTAGTTTCCTTCATTGATCAAGTCGGCAAGAGTCAGGCCCTGGCCCTGATACTTCTTAGCTACAGAGACGACAAAACGAAGGTTTGCTCGGGTTAACCGGTGCAACGCTGCCTGATCACCTTGCTTGATGGCCTGTGCGAGTGTGACCTCTTCCTGCGGAGTCAGAAGCTGAATCTGACCGATTTCCTGCAGGTACTGGTCCAGCATGCGTTGCTGACGTGGGACGTACATACTCCCCTTCCTCTATCTGAATTCTTGGTAACGGTTTCTAGTTGGCGCTCTCTGGCCTTTAATAAGCTACTCGTCAGACGACTTGGTGGAATCGAATTGACGGCTTTTGTTCACGCGGAAAGGCGGGCGCTTGTTCCGCGAAAACAAGATGTAACCTGATTACACTCTTTTGTTTACGTGAAACTTCGCGAAATTGACAAAAGGGCATCCGCAATTTCCCTTTCTTCGCTCATTCTTGGGACCTTGGTCTGCGCACTTACCTTCTTTTTAGTTCGCTTCAACCACTGGAAAAACGTGCCCTCATGGAGTACGGAGATGTGAGGGGGGTCAAAAGCGGCTGCTTCTCGGCGAATAACGTAGTGCCTATTTACCTCCTGAAGGTGTTGATCTATGATACGAGAAAAGGCCTCCACACTATTGGGCTCTCGCTCAAATTCTATCAACCACTCATGACCAGGCAGAGAAGTTGATGTGGCCATGACTGGGGAAACGTGAAAATTAGAAACACGCGCTCCTGTCGCTTCCGTGGCCTTTCCAAGCGCAGCTCGGGCTTCATCTCCGAAAACCGCCTCACCATACTTGTCCAACATCTCACTGGTGCGGCCCGCCACAACTATTCGAAAAGGGTCGGTGGAAGTAAACTTGATGACGTCTCCTAACTCGTAGCCCCAGAGTCCACTACACGTCGAGACAATGATCCGATATCGGATCCCCGTTTGGACCTCCTCGATAGATATACGGGGACCTGATTCGTCTGCTGGTTCAAATTCCAGGTACACTCCG
>DKOG01000096.1:11049-24890 GCA_002469915.1 Bacteroidetes bacterium UBA7368 | reverse complement strand
GATTTGCCGGACTTGTCGGATTTGCCGGACTTGTCGGATTTGTCGGATTTTCCCGACTTCTTGCCTGCCTTCTGATACTCATCGAAAGCAGAATCTTCCGACTCTTGATAATCAGCCACGGTTGGAGAATCACAACCAACAACAGTCAAAAACAGAACGATGCACGCAGAAAGGGCGAGCGACCTTAGATATTGAAATTTCACTTGGGTAGAGGGATAAGTGATTGAATACGCTGGGAAACTCATAGTTTTGGACAATGCCAAATTGATTATTTCGACGAAACCCCACTTTTTTTCGACGAACATGTCCCAAATGTTGATCAGTTACCGTTGAAAAAGAGTTTGATTGAGCGAGTGTTTTGAAAACATATTTGAACACCGCTTACATCCTATTGTCCTATCGCGTTTTGTTTTTCGAACCAAGCCCGTATTCTACCGGCTGATTCACACATTCTAGGATTCATGCGAAAACACCTTTTACTCGGGGTCTTGGTCGTTCTGACAATGACCCATTCTAGTACCGCCCAAACCCGAGCCTTCATTGGCGCCCACATCATCCCCATCGATGGCCAAGAGATCGAACATGGGACACTCATCATCGAAGACGGCCAAATTCTCGCCATTGGTTCGGCCGCAGAGATAGAAATACCACTTGGTGCCGAGCGACATAATGCAAATGGCATGGTCATCATGCCAGGCCTAGTGGACACACATAGCCACGTAGGGCAGGTGGAAGGTGGAGATGGTAGTGCTCCCATCCAACCCGACGTCCGCGTCATCGATTCGATTAACCCAAGAGATTCCGGCTTTCAGAAAGCACAGTCTGGTGGCGTCACGACCGCCAATATTATGTCCGGGTCAGGTCATTTACTTTCCGGGCAGACTCTTTATGTAAAATATCGAGATGCCGACGTGATAGATGATCTGCTCATCTTAGACGACGATGGTAACTGGTTAGGCGGCATCAAAATGGCCAATGGGACGAATCCGCGACGTAACGCTCCATTCCCGGGCACCAGAGCAAAAGCGGCTGCTTTGGTTCGGGCTGAATACATCAAAGCCTCCGAGTACGGAGCTAAGAAGGCCGAAGCTGCGAAGGCAGAAGAAGATGCACCTCCGCTACATTTGGGATATGAGGCGCTGCTCGATGCTATGTCAGGCAAGAAAGTAGTTCATCACCACACACATCGACATGACGATATCTTAACTGTATTGCGCCTTTCTGAGGAGTTTGGTTTCCGAGTCGTATTACACCACGTGTCCGATGCCTGGAAAGTCGCAGATGAAATTGCCGCTGCAGGTGCAGGCGTTTCCCTGATCTCCGTAGACAGTCCGGGCGGAAAACTTGAAGCGAAGGACAATCATTTCAAATCAGGGCGCATGTTGGAGCAAGCTGGGGCTCTTGTTGGATTTCACACAGATGACGGTATTACCGATTCTCGCTTCTTCTTGCGTCAGGCTGCCCTTGCCGTTCGCGCAGGAATGAGCCGTGAAAAAGCCTTGTTTGGAATGACGTTGGCCGGTGCAGAAATGATAGATTTGGATGATCGGATCGGTTCATTGACGCCAGGAAAAGACGCCGACTTTATCGTTTTGAGTGGAGATCCATTGAGCGTTTATACCCATGTTCAAGAAACATGGATCGATGGCGAGCGAGTTTTCAACCGTTCAAATGCAGAAGATCGTAAGTATGCCACTGGCGGTTACGGTACCGGAAATGACCAAGCAACCTTCATCCATTTACTCGAACGGGAGGCAGGACAATGAATAAAGTACTCTTTGCCATTACGGCCCTGTTACTCTTCCATTCTTCCTCCACGGCTCAAATTGCCGTCAAAGGCGACATGGTGTATACCATGGCTGGCGACCCAATCGAAAACGGAGTTGTCTTACTGCGTAACGGTAAAATTGAGCGAGTTGGCCGTTTTGACGTTCCTAGCGGATATGAGGTCATCGAAGCAGCGGTGGTCACGCCCGGTCTCATCGATGCACATACCGTTGTCGGACTAGCCGGATACTTGAACCAACCTGAGGATCAAGATCAAGTCGAACGGTCCGCTCCCATGCAACCGGAGCTTCGAGCGATTGATGCTTACAATCCACGTGAAGCACTCGTGACATGGGTTCGCGGATTCGGTGTCACCACGATTCATACAGGGCATGGTCCAGGTGTTCTCGTTTCAGGTCAAACGATGATTGTTAAAACAGTCGGAAATGACGTGCAAGAAGCTGTAATTAATCCTGCGGCCATGGTAGCCGTAACGCTCGGCAATGGTGCGCGAGCCAGTAGCGGATCCCCCGGAACGCGATCAAAGATGATCGCCATGTTGCGATCAGAACTGATCAAAGCGCAAAACTACACCGGTGAAGACGCTCGGGATCTTCGCGTGGAGGCATTTAAGGCCGTCCTCGATGGTGAAATGCGTATGCTCGTCACCGTCGAACGTGCTCATGATATTCTTACCACACTTCGGCTTGCGGAGGAATTCGGAATCGATATCGTGCTAGATTCGGCTTCAGAAGCCTATCTCGTCACTGATCAGATCAAAGCGGCAGGGGTATCGGTGATAACGCACCCGACAATGGCTCGGCACGGAGGCGAACGAGCAAATGCTACGTTTGAAGCTGCCTCAATCCTCCGCGGTGCAGACATTCCGTTTGCGCTTCAAAGCGGTTTTGAGGCTTATGTGCCCAAGACACGCGTAATTTTGTTTGAAGCCGGAGTGGCTGCTGCCAACGGACTCAGCTTTGATGAAGCGCTTGCCTCCATCACTATTGATGCTGCACGACTTTTGGGTGTGGAAGACCAGATTGGATCTCTTGAAGTCGGCAAAGATGCTGATATCGCTCTCTACGACGGTGACCCGTTTGAATACACGACCCATGCAATTGGAGTCATCATCAATGGAAAATTAGAGAGCACTGAGGTGCGCTAAAACCTCCTTTTTTGATCAAGTAACCCGCGACAAAAGCGGCGAGCAATATCCATTCTCAGTATGCAAATATCGACCGAAAAGAAATCTCAGAAAGCGGAGCCTAAGGCGCAACGTGCCGATGGGAAAGAGAAAGGACGACGATGGTGCGGATCGCTCTGCGATCCGCACCATCGTCGTATGTAGAGAAAAATCCCCTCAGAAACTCCCCACATGACTGACAGGCGATGCCTGTTGGTGACTTAGATTGAACTAAGTGACGACCGAATATCGCTCTGACTGCCTGCACACTTCCTAATCACCTCCTAAAATTTTACTGAACCGAATCTAAAATTTGCTTTACAATGAGGGCTCATCACACACTTCATGGGTTAAATGCCCTTTTTAAGACACTGAAACGGGGGCCGTTCTCGTGGCCAACTCAAAAACAGTAGCGGTCTGCAAGACTTAATGTCAGCATGCGCATATCGACCGAACAAATTGTAGTCACCTTTATTGAGCAAGGACGTCGTCTCTCTGAGACGGCTTCCGTTCTTGGCATTTCTATTCCTGCTGTATACGCTGCGCTGCTTCCAACGGGTATTCTCCCTCCTGCAACAAGGCCACCTACCAAAAAGAAGGCTCAAAAAGCGCCAATCAAATCAGTGCGAGCCGATGGAAAAGAAAAAGGCCGCCGATGCGAATTGACAGAAGAGCAGATAATTGAGGCCGTTCGAGAGCTGAAAACCCTTAGGGCGGCGGCAAAAGCGCTCGGTTTTGCCAAACCAACCGTCCGTCGACGTATGAAGACACTTGGGTTGACGGTAAAATCTATTCGATCCAATCGCGCTTCGGGCCACCGCGCCAAACATTGAGCGAAAACCATCATCCTGGGTCGCTGAAAAACTCGGCAAGGGTATTTCAAAGTGCCATAAACTTTTCCACAATTGCACAAAATCTTTGTATTAGTGGATGCTAATCCGATACACTGTCGTCAGGGAGGGAATTAAAATCACTAAGAACTCACATCCTGGGTAAAAAACCATGGACTATTTGAAGAACACTCTTCGCGTCGGACTTCTCGTCGTTTTGCTGACCGCATTTGTTGAAATCCCTTATGCAGCTGCAATTATTGCACTTTTGGGACTCGCAGTTGGGGTTCAGCGTGACACGGGAGATTTGGTAAGAACGTTTGTACTCGCAATCGGACTTTCCATTTGTGCCGGGGCATTAGGTGAGATTCCTGCAGTTGGCGGATACCTAACCGACATTCTAACCAGCGCTGCTGCGCTTGCTGCTGCTTCTGCGGTTGGAGTTTTGGGAAAATGGGTTTGGGAACAAGCTGGAATGTAAAACCAGTCCAAAGTGCTCATCAACCTTGAAAGTGATTCCGGGATCATGGGTGAGATGAACAATTCTTCTTAGCGCGTTGGCCTTTCAAGGCCAACGCGCTTTTTGTTAGCCACAAGCGATTAATCAAAAACTGTGTCTTAAAGCAGGTAAGAACTCTTTGAGAGGGCTGAACAGATAGGTTCAGCCTATCCTTCGGTTATCGCGCATCATCCTGACGGATTTCCGCATGGAAGCTCTCACTCATCGCTGTCCTCCTAGAACAAATGGCACCGATTTCCACCCGAAACGCCCCATCAAATGTGGGCAAAAACAGATTACCGCCTAGCCATATGAAGCGAATCAAGCATTAGAGTTCAATTAAAGACGCTCCTTCGTTTCCAGAATTCCAGTGAGAAGACCGCTTTAGAAAAGGATACTTCGCAGCCAGACTGCGACCTAGATCTGTACCCGGTCCCAGCCGATCCACGGAAATCCATAGCCTGATTTTACCAACTTTCTGCATTGATCTGCACGCCGCAAGGACGGCAGATTTCGTCACTCCGCCAACACCGCTGGATCCATATCCGTGAATTACAAAAACAAGCCTTTTTTTCTGCGCTCTCAGCTCCGCAAGGCGCATTTCCAATTCATGAGCGACCTCCTTAGATCGTAACCCCAAATGCCCGACATCAATTTCCTGCCACCGTTGCGTGGTATTGATATCGCGATCCATGCTCCCACAAAATGGGCACAGTGCGTCGGCCGAAGAGACCGGATTTCCGCAAGTAAGACAGGTATCGGTCAAAGCGAACCCCTAGAGAATGTTGATGTCTGACAACGAGCGGCGCAGACGAGACGCCCAGAAAATCGTCTAAAAGGTTGAGGCCGAAGCTCGACTCCAGTCTGCTTTCCAATCTGGAGGGCATGTAGACTCGGATAGCAGACATCGGTCCGAAATCCCAGGGTAGAGCTGTGCGTAATTCTTTACTTCGGTCCCTTCAATCCTGTGAAAGATATGATGAGGTTGAAGCTCTTCGATCGTATTCAGGCCTGTCGAGGAAACTAAGTCTACCAGGTTTTCAATCGTCGAAGCGTGGTATTGGGCCACTCGCTCACCCTTTCGCTCAACGTCGAGCGCCTTGTATCGCGCTGGATCTTGCGTCGTAATTCCAGTTGGACATGTATTCTGATTGCAGAGTCGTGATTGAATACAGCCCAGGGCAAACATCATAGCTCTTGCAGAATTGACCGTATCGGCGCCAAGTGCCAATAACCTGACCAAATGAAAGGCGGATAGGACCTTGCCGGATGCAATGATTTTCACTGAATCCCTTAGGCCACACCCAATCAGGGCATTCTGGACAAAGACGAGTCCGTCTCGAAGGGGCATACCCACTGAATTAGAAAACTCAACCGGTGCCGCACCGGTACCTCCTTCTCCTCCATCGACGGTGATAAAGTCAGGCGTTATTCCAGTCTCCATCATAGCCTTACAAATGGCTAAAAACTCAGCCTTGTTTCCGATACACAACTTGAACCCTACAGGCTTTCCACCTGAAAGCATCCGTAGTTTTTTTACAAACTCAAGTAGGCCAACAGGAGTCGAAAATGCTGGATGAGAAGCTGGTGAGAGCACATCTTCACCCATGGGTACATTTCTAATCTCCGCAATTTCTGGTGTGACCTTCGCTGCAGGCAATAGGCCTCCATGTCCGGGCTTGGCTCCTTGCGACAATTTGACTTCAATCATCTTCACAGCATCCTTCTGGGCCTGCTCTGAAAACCTGTCGGCATCAAAATCGCCTTGCGCATTTCGGCATCCGAAATAGCCTGTACCTATTTGCCAAACCAGATCGCCACCAAACTCAAGATGATGAGGACTGATGCCTCCCTCACCAGTATTGTGAGCAAACCCACCCTCTTTCGCACCCTTGTTCAACGCCAAAATGGCCGTACGACTAAGCGATCCAAAACTCATCGCCGAAATGTTCAACGGTGAAGAATCATACGGCTTCGTGCAATCTGAACCACCGAAACGAACTCGCGGATGGTGATGCGTGATAGGCTTTGGTGAAAGGGAATGATTAACCCACTCATACCCATTCTCATACACGTCGAAGAGCGTACCAAAAGGACGAGTATCGCGCACTCCTTTAGCGCGTTGATACACCAATGACCTGAATTCTCGATTTACGGGCTGCCCGTTTGTGTCCGATTCAACAAAATACTGCTGTATTTCGGGGCGAACGGATTCAAATAGATAGCGAAGATGCCCAATTACTGGGTAGATGCTCAAGACCGCATGATCTTTTTGCATCATATCGTACAGGCCCAAAAGAATGAGGGGTGCGATGACTAAGAAGAGCCAATAGGCGCCGGACCAAAAGCTTCCCCAAATGAGCACTGCAAGAGTTAGGACGAAAGCCGCAAGGAAAAAAAGAGTTCGGGCAATCATGTAATAAAACTGAATGGATCAGCAAAAAGGAGGCGTTTAACCGACAGGTAGTCCCATGTTGACCTAAGACCCCAATGAAATTTATCGGATAGCAAAATATCGATTAAAGCCGGATTAATAGAATCCCTTTATATTTTTCTAGTTCACTATTTTGGTGGGGTAGTGCGCCCTGGACGTTGAGCTCAACCTATTCGAGCAGTCGAAATCATCCTGTAAACCCGGACTCGGTGTTAGTCATGGTTGCTAAACGTTTAAGACGTTTCTCTCCCTCTTGCCCGTTGTGCTCGAGTGATAGCTCTCCTTTTTACAAAGAGACTTTTTTAATGTGTCTCGTTTGTGGTGGTGTGTTCAGACCACCCGTAGACTTCCCAAGTATTCAAGAAGAAAAGACTAGATACGAGGAGCACGAAAACGACGTTGAGGACACACGGTATCAGCGATTTGTCTCTCCCATCACAGATATCGTTCAAAAAGAGCAGTCTACAAACACTATCGGGCTAGATTTTGGATCTGGAACGGCTCCCGTCATTTCCAAAGTACTCGATGATGAAGGTTATTTGATTAAGCAATACGATCCCATTTTTTGTCCCGACCCGAACGTGCTCAAATCAACGTACGACTACATCGTGTGCTGCGAAGTCATCGAACACTTTCACAACCCGCTCAAAGAATTCAACCGTCTTAAAGGGCTATTAAAGCCGAAAGGGCGTCTCTACTGTATGACATTGCTTTACCACGCAGGAATCGATTTTGCGAACTGGCACTATCAGCGAGACGATACGCATGTGTTCATCTACCAAGAAAAAACGCTTGATTGGATTCGAAACGCCCTGTTATTCGACTCTGTCAAGGTGGAAGAGCGCCTAATCACTTTTTCCACTTAGGCTTCTAACTACAATTGGCGTCAACAAAATTGTTACTAACAATCTTCAATTTGTGACGATTGAGACTAGGTAGCCTTGGTGGCTCAGGAGTATACGCCCTGACGACTCTTGTCGGATAAAACATCCATCCATGTTGGACCGTGATACTTCGTCCGTTAGATTAGATCGTAAGCCAACCACCATCTGTTTACATGCAGCCGCCTCCCATAAAGCCAGTAGGCAAAATAGTCTTGGTCCTCAGTGGACCCAGGGTACATGCAAGGGTGCTTCACGAAGCCGTGCGCCTCTCTACCCTACTTGATGCAAAGCTGTATGCTGTTCATATGCGATCTCCCAAAGCTGGAAATCCGAGTATGATGATGGAGCCGCTTCCCGCTTACACGGAGGAAGACATCCGACTTCATTTCAGTACGCGAGGATACGAGGAGTTGGCTAAAACAGTACCCGTTCGCATTTTTGATAGCACGAATTTCCCCAAGCTTCTAGCCAAAATCACTGAAGAAGCAGATCTATTGATTATGGGGCACAAGCAGCGAAATAGAATCCTTGCATTTTTAAACCCTCAATCGGTAAAACTGCAAATCGCAGACGTGGTCAGTTGCCCGGTAATGGTCGTTCCCAAAGTAGATGCAGGTGAATAGGCTTTTTTAATCGGACTCAAATTCAGCGCTTCCGATTCAAAAGCACACGTCATTTCTTGAACTCTGTGGCTCGCTCTGCTACCACTGCGTAGTATCGGGAAGTGAATTGACGCAGAATAGGCCTAAACCCCAGCCAGCCCGTTGGACTAGTCCACTGCTCGCTGTGAACAATATGCCAGCCTCCTTTTTCCAATAACCAGTCGAACTGCCAATCCTCGAATTCGTGGTAGTGGCGGTCCCAATGATCTGTTTTGCTCTTGTAGGCTGAGGCAAACCAAAGACGCATCGGCACGGTAGCAAAAAACAAGGGCGCGTTCAGAGCTCTAAGAAGCGGCATCGGTGAGACTAAATGCTCCAGTATTTCGAAGGCCGTCACGGCATCTACCGCTACATCTAGTTGCTTTAAGTCCTCGTCTAGATCACCAGATGTGTTGATTACATCGTATCCGATCGACTTTAGATGCTCACTTAATGGATTTGCAGAACCTATATCCAAAATACGGGCAGGCGCAGGCAAGCGCTCCTGCAGAAGACGCAGTGTGTTTTCGTATCTGTGTCGAAGAACAGGATTTAGATTCGGATCGTATGGTTGTCCGGAGCCCATTGGCGGTAAACGAAGAACTTTAAGTATTGGGAGGCTGAAGATACATCCCCCTATCTTGAGACCTAACTATGAAACCAAAACATGATCAAATGGACTTTTCGCACGAACAACAAGAGTTGATTATAAAAGCGCTCCGGGAGTTTATGACCGACGAGTTAGACACCGAACTTGGCCGCTTCGAGATTACGGATCTGTTTGAGTTCATTTCTGAAAACCTAGGAGTCCTGTACTACAACAAAGGACTTCTAGACGCTCAAGCCGTCTTGTCAAATAGAATTGATACCGTCATGGAAGCCATTTCCGAGTTAGAAAAAACCTCTCCCTTGGATCGATGACCCCTCCCTGACAACGTGATGAATGCAAACCGGGGGCGGGGGACGTTGTCCCCCGCCCCCGGTTTCATGTTCAATAGTCGTATAACTACTCCGTAACGGTGATCGTTATTTTTTCGGAATAAACTGCTGGATTATGAGGCACGTGGATATAGTTGCCCAGTAGCAGCTGAAGCGTGTGCGTTCCTGGAGCGAGTTCAAGCATCGTTTCTGTTTGAGCAGCGCCAAAATGGCGATGATTGTCGTCCGCAGGGATCGGCATTTCGAAATTCGGCATCTCTTCTACGTCAATAAGTAGATGATGATGACCAGCAAATTCTTTTGCTTCGCCAGCAGGAGACACATCCATACCTTCCAGACCAAAGACGACCTGAAACGGTCCGCTTACCGTAGCACCATCAGCAGGGCTAACAATAAAACTCCTGGCACCGTCTGCTGACGCTTCGCGAAGGCTGGTTGATTCCGTCTCAACCATTTCTGCAGACTCTGGTGGGGTCTCTTCCGTTGCACACCCGGCTAATCCGAGTACCGCACCGAAAAGAAATATGGGGATAATTCTAAGGGAAATTAACTTCATGACACTAAATATGGTTCGTTTGGGTTCGAATGCGAAGTATAAAGAGAATTGACGTTCCGGCCTACATTTATCCCCATCGACTTTTCAACGATCCGTGTGAATAACCTTCGATAGTGTATATTTCACATTCGCCGTCTCGTCTCGGCCGTAAAGCGGTACCGTTTTCCTCCACTAGACCTTTCCGAGAATTAATTATGTCCATGCTTCGCACCATTCCGGCACTTCTCGTGCTCGTAACACTGGTTTTTGTCAGCGCATGTGCTTCCGATGCGCCTGAAACAGAGGATCAGCTTGTTGAGCGTGCCCAAGGCATTCACGAACGAGCGATCACGGCTGACACGCACGACGACATTAGTGTTGCCAATTTTACAGAAGAAAAAAACTACACCATGGACCTGCCTACTCAGGTCAACCTTCCAAAAATGCGGGAAGGTGGTTTAGACGTCACATGGTTAGTCGTGTATACCGGTCAAGGTGAACTGACCGAGGAAGGATATGCAGCTGCATATGACAATGCCGTTTCGAAATTTGAAGCCATTCACTGGCTGACGGAAGAGAAAGCGCCCGAGCAAATCGAACTAGCCTACACGTCGGACGATGTACGTCGTATCGTTTCTGAAGGCAAACTCGTGGCCATGATTGCGATCGAGAATGCCTACCCTGTAGGATTGGACCTTGATAATATTCGCCAGTTCCAAGAATGGGGTGGCCGGTATATGTCATTGTCCCACAACGGACACAGCCAGTTTGCTGACTCTAACACTGGAGAACGGGACGACGTCTGGCTCTATGATGGTTTGAGTGATTTGGGCAAGCAGGCTATCGCCGAAATGAACAAATGGGGCATCATGATTGATCTGTCTCATCCATCTAAAAAATCCAATATGCAGTCCATGGAGCTCTCTCTTGCTCCTGTAATGGCTTCTCATTCTGGCGCACGAGCCATGAATGATGTTAGCAGAAACTTGGACGATGAAGAGCTGATGGCGCTCAAAGCTGGAGGCGGTGTGGTTCAAACCGTAGCCTTCAGAAGCTATGTAGACGCCGAAAAAGACGCTGCATACCGATCAGCCTCCCGAGCCATCGAAGAGGAAATCGCGGCTGATCTGGGTTTCACGATGCTGGAGTCTCGCAGGGATTTCTTCAACATGACGACGGAAGAGCGCGAAGCCTACATGGAAGGGTACTCTAAAGTACAGGACGCCGCAGCTGGGCGTATGGGTGAGCTAGAAGCAAAGCCCGTAAATGTCGCCGACTTTGTGGACCACATTGACTACCTGGTCGAGCTGATCGGTATCGACCATGTAGGTATTAGTTCTGATTTTGATGGTGGTGGTGGCGTAGAAGGCTGGAACGATGCTTCCGAGACTTTCAACGTAACGTTAGAACTCGTTCGCCGCGGATACAGCGAAGAGGAAATCAATCAGATGTGGAGTGGAAATCTGCTACGCGTACTTGATGACGTTCAGCGTATTGCCGCAGAAATCCAGGCCCAAGGTTAGGACGAAATACAAACGTATTCTTCTTTGAGTGGGCGGCTTAATACACCAGTGTATTAAGCCGCCCACTCTGCGTATACTGTGTACGTATCGGTCACCATTCGCAGATATTCATTGAAGTACATACTGGCACTCGATCAGGGAACGACTAGCTCCCGAACCATCGTTTTTGATCATTCTGGATCTATTGTTGACGTAGACCAACAAGAATTCGATCAGATTTTTCCAGAGCCTGGATGGGTGGAACACAACCCGATGTCCATCTGGGAGAGCCAATTGCAGACAACCCTCGGCGCAATGGAAAAAGCGGGCATTTCACCGTTCGACGTTGCAGGTATTGGTATCACCAATCAGCGGGAAACCACTGTCGTTTGGGACCGCAGATCGGGCCAACCCGTTTATAACGCTATTGTCTGGCAGGATCGTAGAACGGCGCCCTATTGCGATGAATTAAAGTCTCGCGACCTTGAATCGACGTTTACCGAACGAACTGGCCTCGTCCTTGACCCTTATTTCTCCGGAACCAAGGTGAATTGGATACTTGAAAATGTGGCTGGAGCTCGCCAACTCGCTGATGATGGGCATCTCGCATTTGGAACGGTTGATTCTTGGCTGATCTGGAATTTAACCGGCGGTAAACAGCATGTAACCGATCCCAGTAATGCCTCCCGCACATTGCTCTTTAATATCCAGGAAATGAAATGGGATGCTGATCTTTGTGCCATATTGAACGTGCCAATGAGCATGCTTCCTCAAGTCATCCCCTCCAGTTCCAATAGCATTAAGACGGATCCCGATGTACTTGGTGCGTCAATTCCTATCGCCGGAATAGCTGGGGATCAGCAAGCTGCACTTTTTGGACAAGCGTGCACGAAACAGGGCATGGTCAAAAACACGTACGGCACTGGTTGCTTTATGCTGATGAATACGGGCACGACTCCGGTCGCCTCCAAGAATAATCTACTGACGACGATCGCCTGGCAGCTTGGGGACATTACGACATACGCCCTTGAGGGCAGCGTATTTATCGGTGGCGCCTTAGTCCAATGGCTACGCGATGGCTTGAGTTTTGTAGAAGAGTCCTCCGAAATTGAAGCATTGGCCGAATCGGTGGATACCTCGGACGGCGTCGTCTTCGTTCCTGCCTTCACTGGTTTGGGAGCTCCTCATTGGGATCCGTACGCAAGAGGCGCCATGTTTGGCCTGACCAGAGGGACCACCAAAGCACACATTGCTAGAGCTGCGTTGGAAAGCATTGCGCTACAAGTAGTCGATGTAATCCATGCCATGGAAAAGGATGCGGGCCTCAAATTAGCCGAGCTCCGGGTGGACGGAGGCGCTAGTGCCAACAATCTGCTGATGCAGTTTCAATCTGACTTACTCGATTCTGATGTGCTCAGGCCGGGAATTCTTGAAACGACCGCGTTGGGCGCAGCCTATCTAGCGGGACTTGGAGTCGGCTTTTGGAGTGATGTGGACGAGCTAGCTGAGCAATGGCGAATTGAACACAGTTTTTCACCAAACATGTCACGAGAGAACGTCCAAACCCTAAAACAGAGTTGGGATAAGGCGCTAAATCGCTCAAAAGGATGGATGGCTGAATGAATCTGGGCAGAAATGAATTGCTTGAACACGTTCTCGCAACCGATGAGTGGGACGTAATCGTAGTAGGTGGTGGCGCTACCGGTCTTGGAACGGCTGTAGACTCAGCCCATCGTGGATATCGGACACTCTTACTAGAGGCCCATGATTTTGGAAAGGGTACGTCCAGCCGTAGTACGAAACTCATCCATGGAGGCGTTCGCTATCTCCGACAGGGGAACGTCAAGATGGTGATCAAGGCATTGCGGGAACGCGGGTATCTACTCAAGAACGCGTCTCACTTAGTGCACCCTCTACGATTCGTCATACCGTGCTATAGATGGTGGCATAAGCCTTGGTATGGGATTGGCATGAAGGTATATGACCTCTTGGCGCGCGCACTTGGCATAGATAACTCCGTGCTATTGAGCAAGGAAGAGACCTTAGCGTTTCTGCCAGGTCTCAGCCCAGATGGTTTGAAAGGCGGCGTCGCTTATTGGGATGGTCAATTTGACGATACGCGTATGCTGATTAGTCTAGCACGCACGTGTATTCAAGAAGGCGGTTTCCCACTCAATTACATGCGGGTTACAGACCTCATCAAGGAGAAGGGGCGTACTGTGGGCGTCCAAGTTAAAGACCTCGAATCCGGTCAAGAACACAGATTCAAGTCCCGTGTTGTCATTAACGCGACTGGCATTTTTACGGATGCGTTAAGAATCATGGACGCCCCTCGGACGAAGCCTATGATGCATCCTGCTCAGGGCATTCATGTCGTGCTAGACCCGTCCGTGCTATCTCCTGATACGGCCGTTATGATTCCGAAAATAGATGATGGCCGAGTACTATTCGGCGTGCCGTGGCACGGCCACATTTTGCTCGGAACGACGGATACGTCTCTAGACCACATTGATGAGGAACCGAAGCCACTTGAGGAAGAAATCGACTATCTGTTGGACCATTTTGCTCGCTACACGGTGCGCCCCCCCAGCCGGGCAGACGTATTGAGTGTTTTTGCTGGTCTC
>DKOG01000096.1:0-11035 GCA_002469915.1 Bacteroidetes bacterium UBA7368 | reverse complement strand
CTCCGTCCGCTTGTGCGATCTATCCGATCCGAGACGAAATCTATTTCTCGAGATCACACACTGAAAGTATCTAAATCAGGATTAGTTACGATCACGGGTGGCAAGTGGACCACGTATCGACAAATGGCGCAAGACACGGTCACACGCGCAGCCAAAACGGGTACGCTTCCTGCCAAGGCGTGCACTACCCGTTCCCTGAAACTCATAGAAGCTGAACCAATTGCCGAGCAAACGCCCTTACACCCCGACCTACCGTACAGCGCTGCGGACGTTCGAAGGGCGGTACAATCTGAAATGGCTCGTACGCTCGAAGATGTATTAGCTAGACGCACCCGAGCCTTATTTCTTAACGCTAGGGCGGCCACGGACATGCATCAAGAAGTCGCTTCCATCATGGCAGAGGAATTGGAATGGACCGAAGAACGCGTAAAAGAGGAATGCGCTGCTTTCCTTGAACTGGCTCAATCTTATTTGCCACCTCCCCACCCCAATGCTTCGTGATGAATTGGACTCTTTCCTTCTATTTTGATTCTTTTGATTCGGATGCACAAGAAATCAGCCTAACCTCATGGTAAACATAGACTTGCAGGGCCACCGAGGCGCTCGCGGATTGCTACCCGAGAACACGATTCCAGCCTTTCTAAAAGCAATGGAGTTTGAAGTACAAACGCTTGAGCTAGATCTTGCGATTGACGTCGAGGGAAACGTGATCGTATCTCATGAACCTTGGATGTCGGCTGTAATCTGTTCACACCCGGACGGTTCTCCTGTATCAGAAGATGAGCAGAAAGATCTCAAGATTTGGGAAATGACATTCGAGCAAATACAATCCTATGATTGCGGGATGCGCGGACACTCCGAATTCCCGAAGCAAACCCCCATCGCGGCCACCAAACCAAAACTAACCGACGTATTCACGGCTGTCAAACAAGTTGCGACTGAAGCATCCTCAGAACTTCCTGCATTCAATATTGAAATCAAATCCTCAGCGGCTGGAGACGGGGTTTTACACCCTCCCGTGAATGAGTTTGTGAGCCGCGCTCTAGAAACAATTAAGAGCAACTACCCACTACATTTAATCACCATTCAGGCTTTTGATGCACGAGCTTTGGAACGGGTCCATGATCTAGAACCGGACATCGCTATTAGCTGGTTAGTAGGGAACGAAGATGGATGGAAAGCCAATATGGACCAGTTGACCTTTATTCCTGACGTGTACAGTCCTGCGTTCCGTCTCATAGATTCCTCACTCGTCTCATCTGTCCACGAGGCTGGCATGCTTCTCATTCCTTGGACGGTCAATGAAGTGCAGGATATGCGCGATGTGATCGATTTGGGAGTAGATGGCTTTATTACCGATTACCCAGACCGTGGAAGAGCTTTACTTGACGAACTGATTCAAGAAGACTAAGACACCGAATTGTAAAGGGACTCATCGTAGCATTCGTTAAGCTTCCCTGTGGATCGGACACTGATCATAGGCGTGTAAGCGCAACCCAAACCCGTACAGAACATGTCTGCTGCTTCAAAAAGCGAAAAGAAACCAAAGAAAATGTCTGCTACCTGGCGGGAAGCCCGCCAATTAATGTGGACCCACCGGAAAAAGCTCGCATTCGGTTTTTTCCTGATGGTTATTAACCGCCTTAGTGGATTCGTCCTACCCTACGGATCCAAGTATCTGATTGATACGGTCTTAGCTGAAAACCAATTGGACATGTTGTGGCCTCTCGCACTAGCAGTCGGGGGAGCGACCATTTTGGGAGCCATAACTAATTTTTCGCTGTCACAAATTATCAGCGTTACGGCTCAAGCTGCAATCATGGACATGCGGCGGCGAGTTCAAGCCCATGTAACTCGTCTTCCAGTGAGCTACTTTGACGGTACGAAGTCTGGAGTGCTGATTTCACGGATTATGACGGATGCCGAAGGAATCAGAAATTTGGTGGGGACGGGAATCGTCCAATTAGTCGGCGGTTTGTTCACCGCAACCATCGCTTTGATTGCGTTGTTCTATATCAATTGGGTTTTGACGTCCGCAACGCTCGGATTCCTCTTGCTTTTCGGAGTAGGAATGGCCGCTGCCTTCAAACGCTTGCGCCCTCTTTTTCGCGAGCGCGGAGAGATTAACTCTCAAGTAACGGGCCGCCTCAACGAAACGTTGAATGGCATCCGAATCGTCAAAGCGTACGGGGTTGAAGCACGTGAACAGTCCGTGTTTGCGATGGGCGTGGACGAACTCTTCCAGAATGTGAAGAAGTCCATTACGGGCGTTGCCGCCATATCAACTTTCGCAGGAATCGTCATTGGCGTGGTCGGGATTCTCATGATCACGGTAGGTGGGAATTCCATTGCCTCTGGTACCATGACGATGGGAGATTTCGTCATGTACATCTTCCTCGTTGGCCTTTTAGCGGCTCCAATCGTTCAAATGGCATCTATTGGAACGCAGGTTTCTGAAGCGTTCGCCGGTCTAGACCGAATCCGCGAGTTGATGGACATGGAGACAGAAGACGAAGAGGACGAGCGTAAAGCCACACTTTTAAACGTTAATGGTGACATTAGACTCGAAAATGTGCATTTTTCCTACGAGGAGGATGTACCCGTACTCCGTGGCGTTTCGTTAAACGCCCCGGCAGGTAGTACAACGGCACTGGTCGGAAGCTCAGGTTCAGGAAAAAGTACGTTAGTTAGCCTGGTCATGGCCTTCAATCGTCCAGATAGCGGTCATCTTTTGATCGATGGGCAGAACATAGACGAAGTTAAACTGACCGATTTCCGCTCGCACTTGGGCGTGGTCATGCAGGAAAACTTTCTTTTTGACGGTACCGTTGCAGATAACATTCGATTTGCTCGACCTGATGCTTCGCCAGAGGAGGTAGAGCGCGTCGCAAAGCTTGCACATTGCCACTTGTTCATCTCTGACTTCCCAGACAAGTACGATACCGTAGTTGGCGAGCGCGGCGTCAAATTATCAGGTGGTCAAAGACAGCGCATTGCCATTGCGCGAGCCATTTTGGCTGATCCCCGGATTCTGATTCTGGACGAGGCCACATCGAGCTTGGATAGCGAAAGCGAAGCCCTCATCCAAGCTGGTTTTGCCAGCTTGAGAAAAGGCCGAACCACCTTTGTTATTGCTCATCGCTTATCCACGATTCGAAGTGCCGATCAGATTGTGGTGCTCGAAGAAGGTGAAGTAGTTGAGTGCGGTACCCATGCTGAACTAATGCTTCAAGAAGGACGCTACAAAGATTTACACGACCAGCAATATGCCTGGGAGGAAAATCTTTTTGTGAATCCGGGTGAAGACTACACGCCTCCGAATACCTGAGTTCATGTCCCGAGCATTCGTTAAAGAAGATGCCCCTGATGGGGTGGTCTATATCCCACCTCGCGCTCCGCTTCCAGCGGGTGCCGTGAACTTTGTGACGCCCGTTGGCATCGCACTTCTAAAGTCAGAGATGACTGAATTAGAAGCGGAGCGCGAGCTCCTCAAAAAAGGCGACAAGGAAAACGCAGATCGCAATCGTGCTTTGACCATTGCGCGAGGGAAGATTAAGGACTTAAATGAACGCATTGTAGGCGCAAAACTGGTTTTAGGTAGTGATCAGCCCAAAGACGAGGTACGGTTTGGCGCAACGGTAACCGTTGAAACCAAAAAAGGACGCCAAGTAGGGTTAAAGCGAACCCTATCTATTGTAGGAGTTGACGAAGCAGACATAACCGCTTTCAAGGTAGGATACATAGCGCCTATTGCCCGCTCACTAACGGGCCTACATTTGGGAGAATCTGCCATTCTCATGATGGGTGGTGTAGAAGAAACCTTGGAAGTAGTTCAGATTTCTTACCACTCAGACTGAGATCTGGCCAAATTGCTCGGAACATAACCAACTGTTTTCGTTGCAAATGTCGGCGCTGACAAGTACCCTGCGCCATCCGGAGTCCGCCTCACGGGTATCCCAAGCCAATCGATTCTTATCTTAAGGTGTGATGTCTAACGCTCATTCGTTCCACATCCCAGTAATGGGAACAGGTTTTACCATTGATACGCCGCTCAACGTTTCGCACTTGGGCATCAATTCAGTCATCTCGCTAGTTGATGACATCTTGCTGGAGAAGCTCCGGAAGATGTATTCAGAGCAGTTCCAACTGCCCTATCAAGAGATTACCAAAACCGATGATGATTTTCGTGCCAAGCGAATTACGTCCTATCTGAATCTCATTAATGACCTGGCGAAGGAGAAGTTCGAAGAGTTAAAGTCTGTAACGGCCGAAAAAAGCGACGAAATTGCGAGCTACATCGCGATGCTACCGGACGTTTCTGACATTAAACGCAGATTCGAGATTTTCAAGACATCTGATTACACTCCGGGAGATTTCACCGAGTGGCTTAGAGAGCACTTGAAGATGGGCTCCATTGACGTCAACATTATGACGAAACTGGACAAAGCTAATTATTTGAAAGGCGAACGCCTTCCTCAACAGTTTAATGATGCTCACGCCGCCGTGCGGGGCTTTGCCCAAAGCGACCTTTCCTCCTCCCTGATACTATCTGCTGGCATGAGCCCACGATTGTATGGTTATCTGGAAGAGTTCGACGATTTCTATCCAGACGCAGCGGGCCAAATCAAGAAAAAAGTTGTGCTCAAAGTGAGCGATTATCGTTCTGCGTTCATCCAAGGGAAGTTTCTAGCAAAGAAGGGAATTTGGGTGACCGAATACAGAATTGAATCAGGCCTGAATTGTGGAGGGCATGCCTTTGCTACTCAGGGCCTTCTGTTAGGTCCCATTTTGGCTGAATTCAAGAATCATCGCCAAGATCTCATTGATTCCGTTCATGCCATTCTGGTAGGAGCACTTGAGGCCAAAGGTCGGCCGGTACCCTCTTCTCCACTGCCGATGCTGATCACCGCTCAAGGAGGTGTTGGTACCGCAGAAGAACACACGTTCTTACTCGAAGAATATGGAATGGACTCGGTCGGATGGGGTTCTCCTTTCCTACTCGTGGATGAAGTGACTACTGTCGACGAGTTCACACGATCTCAGCTATCAGCGGCTACCGAGAAGGATCTATACCTGAGTAATATTTCCCCGCTTGGCGTTCCCTTCAACAGTTTGAGAGGAAACACCCAAGATGTAGTCAAGCAGGCATTAATTGACAAGGGAAAACCTGGAAGCTCCTGCCCAAAGAAGTTTTTGGTTTCGAATACAGAGTACACGGATCAACACATCTGTACCGCCTCCAGACAATACCAGCATTTAAAGCTGCAGGAATTAGAGGCAGCGGGCCTCTCAGAGGAAGAACTCAACGAGCGGCGAGATAAAGTGGTTGACAAGTCCTGCCTTTGTATTGGATTAGGGACTACTGCTTTATTGACCAACGACCTAAATACTAAGATTGAAGGCACGGGCGTTTCCGTGTGCCCCGGTCCCAACATTGCCTATTTTTCGGATAGACCCAGTCTGCGCAACATGGTCGATCACATTTATGGTCGGGTCAACATCATGCATCGTCCGGATCGCCCCAATATGTTTGTCAAGGAGTTGTTTCTTTATCTAGACTACCTGAAAGATCAAATTCAGGAATCCTCAGAAGATCTAAACCGAAAGCAACAAAAGTTTTTTACCGCCTTCACTGAAAATCTTGATGAAGGAATTCGGTATTACCAGGATGTATTCAAAGAGATGAAGCACACCTTCTTGGACTCAAAGGATCGGGTATTAAAGGACCTCGTAGTCGGACGTGAACAGCTAGACCTTTTAGCCAAAGAAATCGAAACCCGTGTTGCAGAGGAAGCCGAACTCGCTTAGGTTCTTGGAATGGTGCCGCCAGGTGGCAAAACCGGTGATTAAATTCCATTCCAATTCCTCCTCCGATGCTTCGATACCGACTTCTCATCCCCGTCTTCTGTCTCTTTTTAACGAGTTGTTCAGGATCTGAATACCTCTCGGAAACCACTCCCCAGCCGGCCACGGAAGAGGCTTCAATGCCGTCTGTGGACCGTATCGCGTTAGATGAGCGGATCATAAAGAGACAATTGCCCAACGGCCTGACGTACATGATTCGTCAGAATGAGCGTCCAGAGAAGCGAGTTGAGTTGAGGCTCGTTTTAAATGCAGGCTCCATTCTAGAAGATGAGGACCAGTTAGGGCTAGCTCATTTTGTGGAGCACATGGCCTTTAATGGGACCAAAAACTTCGAAAAACAGGCACTCGTTGAATATTTAGAGTCTGTTGGGATGCGTTTTGGACCAGAAATCAATGCCTATACCAGCTTTGATGAAACGGTCTACATGTTGAAGCTGCCTTCAGATTCAGCTGAAGTCGTTAGTCAAGGCCTGCAAATCCTGCGCGACTGGGCAGGAGATGTCAGTTTCGATTCGCTAGAGGTTGAGAAGGAACGTGGAGTGGTAATCGAAGAATGGCGATCAAGACGGGGTGGTGCGGCGCGTATTCAAGATCGCCAGTTACCTGTATTGCTCCACGACTCTCGATACGCTACCCGCTTGCCCATCGGCACGGTAGAAAATCTAGAATCGTTTGAACAAGCAAGTTTACATCGGTTTTACGAATCGTGGTACAGACCAGATTTGATGACCATTATCGCAGTCGGAGACATCAGTTCTGATGACATTGCTGAGCAGATCGAAGCCCTATTTTCAGACCTAAAAAGCCCAGCAGCGGCTCCTACAAGAACCGCATTTGATGTACCCGACCATGAAGAGACCCTCTTTACCATCGAATCTGATCCTGAGGCCGGGTCTGCCAGCATAGGATTGGTTTTCAAACATGAGATCGGCGACGCAGGAAGCCGTGCGGAATATGTTGAGTCATTGGGCCGTAGCCTGTTCTCCTCGATGCTGAATAGACGACTCGGGGAGCTAACCCAAGATGCTGATCCGCCATTTATTGGCGCCGGAGCAGGAGATGGAGCTTTGGTGCGGACCAAAGGAGCCTTCAATCTCAATGCGGGTGTTAATAATGGTGAGTACCTGAGAGCGCTTAGAGTGGTGTTGGAAGAAGTCGAGCGAGTTCGCCGATTCGGATTCACCTCCTCAGAGTTCGATCGTTCTAGACTATCTAGACTGCGCCGCATGGAGGTATCCTACAACGAGCGAGATAATGAACGTTCTGCTTCTTTAGCCTCCGAATACGTTCGCCATGCACTCTCTGGCGAATCTGTTCCGGGCATCAGCCGAGAGTTCAGACTGATGCAGGAAATCTTGCCGGAAATCACGTTGGACCATGTCAATTCACTCGTCCCAACATTGATGACTACTAATAATTTAGTCATCTCTGTTTCCGGTCCAGGTGGAGAAGATCAGCCATTGCCGAACGAGAGTAACGTTCGTTCAGTGTTAGAAGCTATTCAGACGGCGGACTTGAGTCCGTACGAAGACACGGTTACCGATGCACCTCTTCTACCCCAGATGCCCACGCCGGGCACGATCGTTTCCGAGAAGACCAATGAAGTCCTGGAAATGACGGAATGGACGCTTTCGAATGGTGCCAAAGTGATCTTACGCCCCACTGACTTCAAGGCTGATGAGGTGCTCTTTAATGCGACCAGCCCGGGTGGAGCCTCGCTCGCGGACGATGCTACCTACATGTCGGCGAGTTTGTCCACTAACTTCGTTGGAGCAAGCGGTGTTGGGGCTTTTAACGCGATCGAGCTATCCAAGAAACTCACCGGAAAAGCAGTCCAGATTCGACCGTTTGTTGCCGGCTTGAGCGAAGGTTTTTCGGGTTCTGCAACACCGCAAGACCTAGAAACGATGTTCCAGTTGCTGTATCTGTATGCCACGGAGCCAAGAGCGGATAGCACGGTGTATCAGTCCTTTATGACTCGCATCAACAGCATGATGGCTAATCTACAGGCAAGTCCCCAATCGGCCTTTAGTGACACGCTGAATGTTACCCTGAATAACTATCATTATCGCTATCGCCCATTTTCAGCCGGTATTCTGGACGAAGTAGAACTCCAGCCCTCTTTTGAGTTTTTCAAAGAACGCTTTGAGGACTTCAGTGACTTCACCTTCTATTTGGTTGGATCTTTTGACCTGGATCAAGCTCGCCCATTAGTGGAGACCTATCTCGCTTCTCTCCCATCAACTGGGAGAATAGAGGAGGGTCTTGACGACGGCCGACGGATGCCAAACGGAGTCATCGAAAAAGAAGTCTTTAAAGGAGTTGAGCCCAAAAGCCAGGTCGCCATCGTCTTTTCAGGAGAGCATGAGTGGACGATGGAGTCTCGACGTGAAATGCGGCTTCTTCAGGACGTAGTGGATACACGCCTTCGAGAAGTCTTACGTGAAGACCTTGGCGGTACGTACGGTGTTAGCGTCCGAGGATCGCTTTCTGACGCCCCTTACGAAAGCTATTCATTCAGCATTAGTTTTGGTTGTGCCCCGGAACGAGTCGATGAATTGGTGAGCAATGTCTGGGCCAATTTGGAAGACCTCAAAAGCACCCCCCCAGACGTGACGCATCTGAATAACTCCCGAGAAGCAAGTATTCGATCTTGGGAAACGGGTCAGAGAGAGAACGGAGCGTGGCTTAATTGGCTGGAGTTCTACACAGAACGAGAAATGGATCCTACTCGCCTACTCTCAAATCCTTCGGACGTGCTTGAGGCCATTATGCCAGCTGATATTACTACGGCTGCAAATACCTTCCTAAACTCAGACCGTTACGTTCGAGTTACTCTATTCCCAGAGGGTATTGATCAATAGGTATGATCGAGCGCTTCTATCATTCCTCGTGAGTCAACTCCAACAGCACGCGCAACTTCAGTCTGATAAATAAACGCTGAAGGCAATGATTCAACATTCCCATCGAATATCAATCCGACTACTTCCAAGTCCTTGTTAACGATAGGAGATCCCGAATAACCGCCAATAATATCGTTCGTCATCACGAGTCCATTTGGAGAAACAAACGATGCCGTACAATTCGGCAAGCGAAGCGCTCCAAGGCGCACCTTTTCAAACCATCCGGCGTCCGGAGAAAAGTCATAGGTGTTTTGGATATGTTCTACAGGGGGATAGTCAAACGTCCACATTTTTCCGTTGTCATATTCTCCTGCCTGAGCGTAAGAAAGATTAACGGATAGAACCAGAATGAATGTCCACAAGCTGAGCGAACGCATCTTCATGAAAATCGACCTCTAAATGGACGAAATTCTGACCACTCAAGGTAGGAGTTATTTCAGGTACGACTTGTCCGGATATTTCCCACCTTGAAGTCAGGTTGTCCCTTAAATTGGATCGCAACCGCCAACAGCTGAAAGCCTAAGAGCAAACACGTAGTAAAAGACACATGGATGAGTATCGGGGAGTAGTAATTCGGCTTCTGAGGGACGACAATGAAGGAGACCGACATCAACGATTTGTTATTCGTCAGGCCAATGGAGAAACCATTCTCGTGGCTCATAACATCGATATTGCGCCTCGCCTAAACGATTTATACTTCGGTGCTCCCCTCGTCATTTACGGTAAATACGAGTGGAATGACCTTGGTGGTATCGTGCATTGGACCCACCGAGACCCGAATGGAAGTCATAGGAATGGCTGGATCGACTTTAAAGGAAAGCGATATCAGTGAAGCGATTACGCGAAGGCGATGGACATGAGAGGATCACCATCGTTCATGGCTAAAGAGGTGACCAGAAAAAGTACTTCTCCGCTAACCGGAGCGTACGCTTCCTGCAAGACTTCGCCGAAAATATCCGTAATCCTACCCACGAGTTGCCCCTCCTCCACCATCTCTCCAATTTCCACTGCAGGATAAAAGAGACCATCCACACTGGAGCGTAGCCACTCCCACCCGCCTAGTTCAACGGATTGCTCTCCAGCATCATCTATGGCGGCATACATTTGGAAGTGGGCCATCACACGTCGTACGCCCGACTGAAGAATGTCCACTTCGCTCTCTTTCCATACCCCTTGTCCTCCTGCTTCTGTCAATAATGCAGGTATGCCAGCACGTGCGGCCGAGGCCGTAGTCGTGCCCCCTAAGTCTCCGGCTGAATCCTTGACGATGGTTGCTCGAATGCCGTACGCGTTCGCCATTTCATGAGCGATACGATCTGCGTTTTCATTCCCGGTGCGATTCCATGCCACAAAAGGAATGAGTGCTTCTATCATATCTCCTCCATGCATGTCGATATACATATCTGCCTTCGACATGACATGCTGAAATAGCCAGTCTGCCCAGGCTCGCGTAAAAGTGCCCTCGGGATCTCCAGGGAACTGCCGATTCAAATTCAGGCCATCGGGCGGAGTGATGTAAATACTTCTTGCCTTGAAGGCCACAGGATTGGCCGACGGTACGATAATTACCTGACCTCTCAGCACAGTAGGGTCAATCTCACGTCCCAGCCTAGTAGCGGCTTCTACGCATGGATATTCACTACCATGAATGCCTGCGGTTACCACTAAGGTGGGTCCCTCTTCTTTTCCGTTAATCAGATAAATGGGAAGATCAAATGAGATCCCTTTAATCTGCTGAGGCAGGAGTCCTTTAGTTGTGGATCCTGGTGCGGCGGTAAGATGACCAAGAGTAAGATCTGTAGACATGTCTCAATCCAGATTAGGTTTAACAGAAAAGAAAGGACCCCAGACGTCTTCTGGAGACGGCTTAGTGGCAAAACTGACGCCAACTAGACAACAAACGGATACGATCACGCCTGGAATGACAATGTAATCGCTACTGGCGAAATCAAATATCGATCCGCCAAATTCGATGGCAAAACTAATCCCCATCGAATCCATCGTGGCCAAGCTCAAAATAGTCGTTAATCCTCCTGCTAGGCACGCTACTGCCCCCTGGGGCGTAACTCGTTTCCATGTAAATGCAGCAACTAAGACAGGCGTAAGTGTCGCTCCCACAACGGAATACGCATAGAGTGCCATTGATAGGACCGTTTCAAACTGAGTGAGCAAAAACAGCCCTATCACCCCGAAGGCCAAAATGGAACTTCTTTGGACAGCCAACTTGCGCTTGTCGCTAGCATTCGGTTGGATGAAGCGCTCATAAA
>DKOG01000187.1 GCA_002469915.1 Bacteroidetes bacterium UBA7368 | reverse complement strand
GGCAGGGACGGAGTTGGCTTTGTTAGGAATGATGCCGCGCGATCCACGATTTAGAAAAGCGGTTCGCTCGCGTGTATCTGCGGAGTACGCCAAGCCACCATCCCAAAAAGAACTGTATCAGAACCTTGCCGCTCCAGACAGACGGCGCTACGTAGGGTTGCGCAAGGTCGAAAAGTCTATCCGGACCAACTACCGGAAATTGAGCTATGCCTCGCAGGGTATGTTGGATTCTCATCTGAAAAAAATTGACGGACTACTCGAGTCGTACATGAAGTTACTCTACCAGAAAGAGCGGTATGAGTATTCTGTTCAGTCGGGCACCGAGATGGAGGTTATACGCTCTATTGAGGATTTACGGGTGGATATGGAGGACGACTCCCCGAGAGTGCGCGCCATCAAGGCTCGACGACTGCGTATTTTAGAGCAGCGTCTAGATCGGTCCAAAAAAGGACAAGAGAATTTAGAAATCATTGAGGCTCAACTCGAAACAGTTGAGGATGTGGTTAAATACATCCACGAACAGTCGCTCACGCTGCGTAATCCAGAAGAGATTTCATTCCAGCTCGATACCTTGCTGACCGAAGTTGAAGAAACACAGGCATCCGTTGAGGAAATGGAAGAAGTATTTGCCAATCCTCTCGATCTGCTAACCGAAATGGATACGTTTGAAGATCCATTAAGCGAGGAATCCTCCTCGATCGGTACGCGTGTACAAGAATAGTCCGTCGAATTTCCCGCGTGCAGTCACGCCCATTTCATTACATACCCGCATGTCGTACTCTACGCTTCTCGTCGAAGTTGATTCAGAAGGAATCGCAGTCGTTACCATCAATAGACCCACTAAGCTGAATGCGCTCAATGCTGAAGTGCTTGCGGATTTAGATGATTGGTTTACCTCTGCAGCTACCGATTCGGCC
Organism: Bacteroidetes bacterium UBA7368; assembly: GCA_002469915.1. Classification (GTDB taxonomy): domain Bacteria; phylum Bacteroidota; class Rhodothermia; order Rhodothermales; family UBA10348; genus UBA10348. Next base: position 8,479 of record DKOG01000187.1, on the reverse strand, counting down.
GTCAAAGGTATCATCCTAACTGGAGCCGGGCCCAAGGCGTTTGTTGCAGGTGCGGATATTTCCCAGTTCAAGGAATTGGGTCCTGTCGAAGGGAAAGCGTTTGCCGATTACGGGCAAGGGGTATTCAACAAAATTGAAGGATCAGCCAAACCTGTTGTGGCTGCCGTTAACGGTTTTGCATTAGGTGGCGGTAGCGAATTGGCCTTGGCTTGCCACATGCGTGTAGCCAGTGATAATGCCCTATTTGGCCAGCCAGAGGTTAACCTCGGTATCCTTCCCGGATATGGTGCGACACAAAGGCTTCCCCGGATTGTGGGGAAAGGGATTGCCACGGAGTTGATTCTATCGGGTAATATGGTAAATGCCGAGCGGGCCCATGCCATTGGACTGGTTAATCATGTTTATACGTCTGAAGAACTCCTCCCAGGTGCTCGGAAATTGATCGGTACCATTATTTCCAAGGCACCCATCGCGGTTGCTTTCAGCTTAGAAGCACTTCAGTACGCTGATCTGCCCCAGGCAGAGGGTCTTCAGAAAGAGGCCGATTTGTTCGGGCAAGCGTGTGGAACAGACGACTTCCAGGAAGGGGTCGATGCATTTCTTGGAAAAAGGAAGGCCGTATTTAAGGGGAAGTAGACCCTAATTCAGCGTAACTCCCCCCAAGATGGAACTCACCCTAATTTTGATCGCGCTTCTCCTGAGCGCATTTTTCTCCGGATCGGAGATCGCTTTCGTGGCGGCCAATCGGCTCAAGGTCGAAGTTTTTGCGCGTCGCGGAGGTATGGTTGGACGTTTGGTCTCTCGGTTTTTAGAAGAACCGGATACGCTACTCACCACCACCCTTGTCGGTAATAACCTGGCACTTGTGGTGTACTCAACGCTTGTTGCGCTTTATTTGGAGTCGCCACTCAATACGTTTTTCGGAAATGTCTTGGGGTTGGACGCATCCGGGGTAGGAATTCTGACCTTAACTACTCAGACCATTCTGGCTTCGTTAGTTGTGTTGATTATTGGTGAGGTCATTCCGAAATCGGTCATGCGTGAAATCGCCAATCGCGCTGTTTTTGCATTGGCTATCCCGTTGAGGATTACCTACGTCGTTCTGTTTCCGATGATCTTGATTGCTCGCTGGACGGCGACGCTACTGATGAAGTTGATCAAAGCACCTTCCGGGTCCTTCTCTCAGTTTATGCGCCGTGACTTCGAATTGATGATCGAGGAAAGCAAAAAGACGGGTGAATTAGACCTCGATGAAGAAGAAAGCACCCTGCTAAGCAATGTATTTGCCATGAGCACGATTCGGGTGAAGGAGTCCATGTGTCCCCGAACGGATATCATGGCCCTGGAAGAAGGCACTTCTATCGAAGATCTCAGGCAGTCCTTTGTGGCATCGGGCCACTCAAAGATTCCTATTTATAAGGATAACATCGACCAAATTGTTGGCATCGCCTTTGCTTACGACTTGTTTAATGATCCCAAGAGTCTTGAGGACATGTTGCGGCCTGGGACCTATGTCCCGGAAACTAAGCTCTCTAAAGAACTGCTGCGGGAATTTCTGGCGACCAACACATCCATTGCCATCGTAATTGACGAATATGGTGGGACGGCTGGTTTGGTCACCAGCGAGGATCTCCTCGAGGAGATTTTCGGTGATATCCAGGATGAATTTGATACGGAAGAGAACACGCTTCGCATTATAAACGAAGAGTCAGTTATTGCAGCTGGGCGCTTGGAAGTTGACGAATTGGCCGAAAAAACCGGTATTCATCTTCCAGATGGCGACTATGAAACACTCGCTGGATACCTTCTGGAACGGCTCGGTGCCATTCCAGACGTACGCGATGAGTTCGAACTGGATGGATTTCGGTTTGCTATTCTTAGAGCTACCGCAAATCGCATCGACATGGTGCGCATCACTCGTCAGCGGGATGCGCACCAGATCTGATTTTCTACCTGCTGAATTAGACTAGTCTTTTTTCGTTTCGTCCGGACCCCCGATGGAGCGTCTCATCTGCGTGTCTGCTTCTACGTTTTGCATGTTGTAATAGTCCATCACACCTAGACGACCATTTCTGAATGCGTCGGCCATCGCAAGCGGGACTTCTGCTTCGGCTGCAACGACTTTGGCTCGCTGCTCTTGAACTACTGCTTTCATTTCCTGCTCCATGGCGACAGCTGCTGCGCGGCGCTCTTCAGCTTTGGCCCGGGCAATCTTCAGATCCGCATCCGCCTGATCCGTTTGCAGTTTCGCACCGATGTTTTCGCCTACATCTACATCGGCAATATCAATAGATAAGATTTCAAATGCGGTACCGGAGTCAAGACCCTTAGCCAATACTACTTTTGAAATAGAATCTGGGTTTTCGAGAACCGCCTTGTGCGTCGCGGAAGAACCAATTGTTGAAACAATCCCCTCGCCAACACGAGCAATGATGGTCTCTTCTCCGGCTCCACCCACCAAGCGTTCAATGTTGGCCCGAACCGTAACGCGAGCAATAGCTCGTACCTGGATTCCGTCTTTGGCCACAGCGGAAACCGGCGGTGTTTCAATCACTTTTGGGTTGACCGAGACTTGAACGGCTTCAAATACATCTCGACCCGCAAGGTCAATAGCCGTGGCGCGTTCAAAATTCAGATCAATGTTAGCCTTATCTGCCGAAATTAAGGCATTAACGACCTTTTGAACTTGTCCACCCGCCAAAAAGTGGGCTTCCAATTGAGAGGCATCTAGATAGATTCCTGCCTTATGAGAGGTAATCAGAGGTCTCACTATGGCTACCGGAGGCACTTTTCGCAGTCTCATTCCCATAAGATCCCGCACGAGCTTGATCTTAACTCCGGAGAAAAACGCCGTTACCCAAAGGCCGACTGGAATGAAGTACAGAAAGATGATCAGCGCCATCAAAATGATGCCAATCGCCAATACGCCCGACGTGGTCAAAAATGCGTCCATAGTTATTCAGCCTCTTGTTTCCGATAGTCTCCACTCGCGCCGCCCGTTTTGGCTAGCAAGTGAATTTGTTCAATTCTAATGTCTTTTGAGATCGCTTTACACATGTCGTAAACCGTTAGTGCAGCGATCGATACAGCGGTTAGTGCTTCCATCTCGACACCCGTTGGACCAATGCTTTTCGCAAAGCCCCTGATCTCTATGGCATGGTCTGTTTCTAGCAACGAAAGATCCACGTCAATTCCTGAGACCTGAACGTCATGGCAAAGAGGAATCAAGCGGGAAGTCTGTTTGGCACCCATAATCCCTGCAATCTGGGAAATTGAAAGCACATCGCCTTTCTGGATGGAATTTTCTTTGACTGCTTGAAACGCCGTTTCGCCCAACATGACTCGCCCGACCGCAACGGCCGTTCTAACGGTATCGGGTTTTCTGGAAACGTCCACCATGTGAACGCCGCCGTCAGGATGTACGTGAGTGAATGAAGACATGCAATAAACGGGGAAATGAAACGGGATTCGGATAGTAGTGGGTGCAAACGATTCAAACCACAAGCGGTTCAAACTGAGATGAGTTAACCACCAATCAGAATCATGGGGCGATTGTCGGACTTTGCTATTTCGTACATCCCATCGTGTGAGGCCTTCTTTCTGCTTATCGCTCCCTTGATGGCCGCTTGTAATTCTTCGTCTGAGGCACCTGCGCGCATCATATCCCGAAGGTTGATTTCCATTGCGCCGAATAGGCATACCTTGAATTGGCCGTCGGCAGTAATTCGGATTCGATTACATCCTGAGCAAAAATGCTCACTCATGGAGGTGATAAAGCCAATGCGACCACGAAATCCTGGGATATGCCAGGTTTTCGAGGTTTCATGAGGACCGTCTGCTAGTCGTTCAAACGAGGGATAATCCTTCTGAATGGTAGATAGCATGTCCGTGTAGGGCAGGAATTTGGTGTCGCTCCAAGCATTTCCATCGAACGGCATGTATTCAATAAAACGAATTTCGACGGGCATATTTCGGGTCATTTCTACGAAGTCGACAAGTTCATCGTCGTTGAATCCCCGAATGATCACCGCATTGATTTTGACTGGATCGTATCCCGCATCAATAGCCAGTTGAATGGAGTCTAGCACGGTGTCGAGTTCATCCCGTCTGGTGATTTCTTTGAATCGATCCCTTTTCAAAGTGTCCAGCGAGATGTTGAACGTGTCCACACCGGCTAACTTGAGTCCGCGTAGCTTTCTAGCTAGCAGAAGTCCATTGGTTGTGATGGCCAATGATTCAATGCCCGGTAGTCCAGCGAGTCTAGCCGAAAGGAGCTCAATGTCTTTTCGAATTAGCGGTTCACCACCCGTCAGGCGAATTTTGGTGACGCCGAGGCTAGCGAACATTTCAGAAATCCGAACGATCTCCTCGTACGTTAGCAGGTGGTTACGTGGCTTGAGGTCTACGCCTTCGGCCGGCATGCAATACGTGCAGCGCAGGTTGCAACGCTCCGTTAACGAGATTCTAAGGTAGCTGTGTTGTCTACCAAACGTATCGGTCAGTATGGGAGATGTTTTTGGAAGCACAGGCTTAATTGAGTGAGCCATAGATCATTTCCCCACCCACGAATGTGGCTACGACGGTGGCCTCGAGGATCTGAGGAGAGGGGATAGTCATAATGTCTGATGATAACACCACAAAATCGGCATATTTCCCAGGAGAAAGAGAGCCGAGTTGGTTTTCCTGAAACGCGGCGAACGCGTTGTCCTTGGTAAATGCAGCTAACGTTTCTTCTCGAGTGAGACGTTCTTCAGGATACCATCCACCTTCAGGCAGTAAGTCTTGGGTTTGTCTGGTGACCGAAGCAAAAAAGCCATCTAATGGGTTTGATTTTTCAACAGGGAAGTCAGATCCGAATGCAAGCGGAATACCAGCATCCTTGAGCGTTCGCCAGGCATATCCTCCTTTAATCCGATGCGGACCTAGACGGTCTTCGGCCATGTTTAGATCGCTCGTAGCGTGTGTTGGTTGCATGGAGGCAATGATACCGAGTTTCTGGAATCGGGGTATGTCCTCAAGAGCAACGATCTGGGTGTGTTCATCACGATGACGGCCTGCTGGTGTGGCCCCAGCTGCCTCGTATCCTTCGAGTAATACGCGATTGGCTCTATCGCCAATCGCGTGCGTGTTAATTTGGTAGCCACAGTCTAGAGCTCGCTTTACTACTCCGTTGAAATCTTCGACTGAAGTCCGGATGAGACCTTTGTTGCCTGGGTCATCGGTGTATTCATTTAGGAGAGCCGCACCCCTGCTTCCGAGTGCCCCATCTAAGTAGAGTTTAACCGAGCGAACCGTTAAGTGGTCACCGTAGTCTAAAATGTGGTTATTACAGAGCGCATCGAATGTGGCACCCGTTCCCCCTACCATCGCATACATTCGGACGGTAAAGCGGTCTTCATCAATAAATTTCTTATAGCGCTCAATGGTGTTCATGCCAACACCAGCGTCATGGATGCCGGTAAGCCCCATCTCAGCAGCTTCTTCAAGGGCTAGTTGCAAAGCGCGATCTAGATCCTCATCAGTAAAATCAGGGGTGAGACTGGAGATCGTTCCCATGGTAGCATCTACGAATATTCCGGTAGGCTCACCCATTGCATCGCGCAACACGGTTCCTCCCTGCGGGTCTTCCATAGTGCGGATGGAATCGATTCCTGCTAATTCCATGGCGGCCGTATTTGCCCAGCCCGCATGCCCATCAACCCGCCTCAACCAGACAGGGTTATCCGGAAAGTGCATGTCCAGATCATATCGGGTGGGAAATTCGCGATCTGGCCACAAAACCTGATTCCAACCGCGTCCTAGGATCCACGCACCTTTCTCTATGTCTCCAGAGAAGTCTTTCATTCGTTGAATGACTTCTTCTATTGAATGGGTACCTCGTAGGTCGACCTGGAGTTTTTCCATGCCAAGCCCCATGAAGTGTCCATGTCCGTCGGTGAATCCAGGAAGGATCGTTTTTCCGCTAGCGCTAAGTACTCGCAGGTCTGGATAGGATTCAGTAACGTCGTCAGCGTGGCCTACCATAACGACCTTGCCGTCGATAACTGCCATCGCTTCCGCTTCAGGTATATCTTCGTCCATGGTGTAAATGACAGCATCGGAAAGGATGTAGGAGTCTTCGTCCACTACAGGTGCGTCGCAGCCAATTAGAAAAACAAAAACGGTAAGAAGTAGAAGGCGCATTTTCATGAGAATGCCAATTTTTGTAGGTCTGTCAAAACGGCGTTGAATGATTAGGAGTTCCGTTTTTCTATATCCAATGTGACGGGTCCCCAGTTGAGCAGTTCTACGTCCATCATAGCGCCGAACTCGCCAGTTTGAATGGGTTTTCCAAGAAGGTCAGCACATTGTTCGCAGAAGGATTCGTACAGCGGTTCAGCCAGCTCGGGTCGAGCGGATTCGATGAATGAGGGGCGGTTTCCTTTTGCAGCGTTTCCATACAGCGTGAATTGTGAAACCACCAAAATATCGCCTCCGTGATCGAGGACCGATCGATTCATTTTCCCGGCATCATCCGGAAAAATTCTAAGATGTACACACTTTCCAACAAGCCAAGGGATGAGCGAGCTCGTATCCGTTGTGTGCACGCCGAGCAGAATGAGCAGACCTTCTTTTATAGAGCCCGTGGAGCGGCCATCCACCGTGACTTGAGCTCTCTTTACTCGTTGGATGAGTACTTTCATTCGTTTGAAGCCAAAAGGCCAGTGAGGTAGGAAGCAAATCGTTTGAGTGCCCTTCCCCGGTGAGAGATAGCATTCTTGTCTTCTGCATTCATTTCGGCAAAAGAGTCTTCGAACCCGTCAGGTACAAAGAGAGAGTCATACCCGAAGCCGCCATCTCCTCGTTCTTTCGAGAGGATCCGCCCTTTACAAATACCTTCAAACAGATAGGTACCGGATGCGGTTGTAAAGGCAATGGATGTTCTAAATTGAGCGCGGCGGTCGTCTATTCCCTTTAACTGTTCGATTAGGTGCGCGCGGTTGTCAGCTTGAGTGGGATTCGTTCCTGCATACCGTGCCGAATGGACGCCTGGTGCGCCATGTAAGGCCATCACCTCAAGGCCCGTATCGTCTGCCATTGTCGCGATTCCTGTGTGTGCAAACAGGACTTGAGCTTTCTTGGACGCATTTTCATCTAGCGTTTCTTTGTCTTCAATCACTTCGGGAGCATCTGGAAAATCAGCCAATGTGATGAGTTTTACAGGGATGTCGGTCAGAATAGCCTGAATTTCTTGCACCTTATTGGGGTTTCTAGTCGAGATAACCAGGTTATGACGTTCGGCTGAAGGCATGGAAGGTTGATTCGTACGATGGTTGGGTAGTATATTGCTGGTCTGTTCAGAAATTTCAAACCTCTCCAAGAGTGATCTAAAGTGCCAGTAGGTATCAAAGTAAGGGATAACGAGTCAATTGACCGCGCACTGCGCAGATTTAAGCGTTCAGTAAACCGTAGTCGCATTCTCCGCATTTTCCGTGGCAACATGGCATATACGAAGCCTTCAGAAGAGCGTCGTCTTGCACGCCAGAAAGCAGCTCGTAATTCCCGCCGTCGCCCGCGCTACTAGCGCGTCTGCGATTATAGAAGTTTAGAGAATCGTTCCGACTCTCCCACGTGGATTTTAGCGTTTGCTAAATCCCTGTCGGTCTGATTCATCAGAGAGGTTGATGGGGGCGCGTCCGTTGGACGCGCCCCCATTCTTTTGCCCTAAACAATTCCGTCGGTTCTGTCCCGGTTATCCGGTAACGACGTTCAGAATGGAAGTCTGTTCAGCCTGGTGAACTTGTGCCGATCCGGTAGCGGGAGAGGCCGCTGCCGTGCGCCCGATGTAACGGATTCGATTGGCTTCGCAGGTAGCCGTCTCAAGTTCGTTATCGAAAAAGTCTCGAACGAACGTCCATGCACCCATGTTGGCAGGCTCTTCCTGTACCCAAACCACCTCCTTCGCAGCGCCGAATCGTTCCAGTTCAGCTTTTACCTCTGCCGACGGGAATGGATAGAACTGCTCGAGGCGTGTGACGGCAATTTCGTCCTGTTTGCCTTCGGCTTCTACAGCTTGCTTGACGTCGTAATACATTTTGCCGCTGCAAAAGACGAGTTTTCGTACGGCTGAAGCATCAGCAGAAGGAATGACCTCTTGGAATCGGCCATCATAAAGATCTTCCGGCGTTGAAATAACGTCGGGATGCCGCAACAGGGATTTTGGTGACATAACGACGAGCGGCTTCCGAATGGAGTTATCCGCCTGGCGTCGCAGTCCATGAAACAGGTTGGCTGGAGTCGAGAAAGAACAGACAATCATGTTGTTCTCAGCACACAACTGTAAGAAGCGTTCGAGACGCGCAGAGGAGTGCTCCGGTCCCTGGCCCTCAAATCCGTGCGGCAGTAGCAAGGTCAGACTGCTTGTCTGGCCCCATTTTTCCTCTGCAGCGGATAGGAATTGATCAAAAATGATCTGGGCACCATTCGCAAAATCTCCGAA
>DKOG01000101.1 GCA_002469915.1 Bacteroidetes bacterium UBA7368 | reverse complement strand
CGAAATGATTCGCCCCCAGCGTGTTGGCCACGAATTTGAAACGGATCGATCTCCGTGCTCCAGCCATATTTGGTTACCCCCATGAGAATCGACCGTAGAGGTTCGATGAACTGGAATGCCCAACGTATTTTCTATATGAGAGGAGTGCCAACGGTCATGATTTCCCTGATAATAGCTTACCCTCAGGCCCGACTCCTGTAGATTGAGTGCCATATCGGTCCAGAGGTGTACATTTCTGGGAATTCTACCGGGATACTCAATAAAAGCGTCAAACGTGTCTCCCAAGAATACCACATGCTCGAGTTCGGGCGAAAACGAATCGATACAGGTTTGTAAGTCGCTTAAGCTAGCCTGATCCGTTGCAGGATCTTTCCCTAGATGCAGATCGGATACGAGTAGAATCACTGTCCGTTTGAGCTGAACGATTGAATGGGAAGAGGCACTGATTGGCGAGGGGACATCCTCGATGGGGGTATTTTAGGAATGGATGAATCAACTTCACCCTTCTCCCTAGGTACAGGTCTAGAATATACTGGTTTCTTCGGGTACACATATCCCTCTGGCGCCGAGAATCGGCTTCTTTTCAAATACGGCCCCGGTCCGCTTGTAGCCTGCTTCATAAAATCACCTACGAGCAGTAGCGCATTGTGTCCGCCCTGTCCCCAGTAGTTCGATTGAAATGCAATGCGTTGGTCGTTAAATCCAACCCATGCTCCAGTCACGAGATCGGGATGCATGAGCACAAACCACCCATCTGCATTATTCTGAGTCGTACCCGTTTTGCCGGCCAGATCGCCCCGAATTCCGAATTTACTGCGCATGAAACTACCCGTACCTCCATCAACTACCTGCCGAAGCATGTCAATTATCGTGTATGAGGTTTTGCTACTTAGAGCCCGGGTTGGACTGGATGGGAAAGTACCAACTACGTTGCCTTCGCGATCTAGAATCGATGTAATAACGGACACGTTTTTTCTCTTTCCATAATCAGCAAAGGTTGCGTAGGAGCTGACCATTTCGAGCAATGTAGTCTCGCTTGTGCCCAGTGCGATAGACGGAACTGGCTTCATAGGAGACGAAACGCCCATTTTTTTTGCAAGATCAACGACGCGCTTTGCACCAACTCTACTTATTAAGTGTGCTGAAACGGTGTTTTTAGACCAGGCTAAACCTTGACGAAGAGATACCAACCGGCCACTGGCCCCGCCGCCTGAGTTCGTTGGCCTCCATCTTTCGCCACGTGCATTCGTCGAAAAGGTCTTGAGTTGATCTTCGACCATGTAATGAGGTGAGAACCCGCGCTCGAGAGCCACCGCATAAACAAAGGGTTTGAAAATGGAGCCGGGCTGCCGACGGGCAGATGCTACTTTATCGAATTGGTCTTTTCTGAAATCCCGACCGCCTACCCAGGCTTTCACTTGACCAGATCGTGGGTCAATGGCTACAAAGCCTGCTTCCAACTGGGTTGCGCTCTGACGAACCTCTGACACAAACTGGTTATCTGTTCGAAGCGCCAATAGAATGTTGTAATCCGTCTGGCCTTGTTTAGCTAGAACGCGATACGGCTCGGTCTTGCGAAGCAAGTCATCTTCAATAGATTTTCGGGAGCGCCAGAATCGTCCATTGACTGATGATCCGGAGGTGCCAAATTCTCTGGTGATGATGTTTTGCAGTTCTGGGTCTGACGGGCGACGGCGAGCGTAGCCATCTTCTGAAGTTCAGGATCTAGGGTAGTGTGAATCGTCAGTCCATCTTCTTTTAGGTTGTACCCATTCTCCGTCGCCCATTTCTCGGCTTCTCTTCGGACATAATTGACATATTGAGGAGCAATGGACTCTGCAGGGTCATAAATGGACGGTTTTAACCCGAGGGGTCTACTCTTTGCATCTAGGGCCGCAGATGCAGAGATCATTTCGAGATCTTGCATTCTCGTGATCACCACATTTCGACGCTGTTTGGCGAGTGTAGCATTACGAAAGGGGTCATATCGGGAGGGACCCTTCAGTAGGCCAATCAATAAGGCCGCTTGGTGTAATTCGAGATCAGATGCTTTTTGGGAAAAGAAACGTTGGGCTGCGGCTTCAATTCCAAAACTGTTATGCCCGAAAGCCACCGTGTTTAAGTACCACTCCAAGGTGACTTCCTTCGGATACCGTTCAGAAATGCGTCTAGCCATTAGCAACTCTCTGACTTTTCGGTCCGCCATTCTTGGGGCTCGAACCTCCGAGAAAATATTTCTGGCGAGCTGCATCGGGATAGTTGAAGCACCCTCTGGATCTCCCTGAAGAGTCTTCCACGCAGCGCTGGCAATTCGCTTGTAATCAACCCCATTATGCTCCAGGTAACGATGATCTTCAGCTGCCAATAGGGTTTTCAAGACCAGAGAGCCCATTTCTGCCGAAGTGATTGATGTGCGTCGCTCTCCAAAAACAGATCCGAGCTCGCTACCGTCAGCGGCCAGTATCGTGGAAGTCTGAGAGAGTAAAGCACCTGGATTATCGGGCAGAAGAGGCAGCGAATTACGCTGCTCTAGAACGTATTGAACGATACCAATCGTACCTGCGATGATCATGACCGTAGTTAGAAGGGCAAGCCTTCGCAATACGTTGGACTTTTTCGAGGAAGACGGAACGTTGAGTGGCGCGGATATGGATTCCGAGTCAGGATGAACCCAGTTGTGGAGCGGCTCAAAGACGAACTGTGGCTGTAATGAAACCGGTACGGACGCGCCATCTCCGGACGTGTATGCGCCGGATCGACGGCCCTCCACATGCTGCGCCGTCGTCGGGTTCTCCGGGCGCGGGACATGAATGGGATGAAATGTGGGAATGACGTTTTTTTCCCTCACAAAACCTGCACGTTTCGTAACTGAAATAGAAGCTGATTTTCTTGGAATCGGCTTCCAGTTGTTTGCAGGGGATGTCCAGCGAGAAACTTGGCCCCACTGAGGCCAGGCTCGCACTTCTTCGACAAGCAACAAGGAACGTGGCGCGTGTGCACCATAGATCTCGTCCGTAGGAGACGAAGACCCGTCCGATACTTCTTGCGTGTCGACTAAGGAATCCCCAAATGTCTTTACGGCAGGTTTCACCTTTTTCGCGGTGTGGTCTGATGGAATCTAGCAACTGACATAACAATCCCTATTGCTTTCACTGTAAAAAAGGTGGAATCTGTTTTAAATTTTCTCCCGGGTCTTCTGTAAATGAGAAGAGAACTAATCGGTCGGATGCCGGTATTTGCACGCGCCCAGAACCCGTCTCATCGCTTTTATTTGTATGAATCAAGGCTCCTATCAACCTCCGACCCGCTTTTCGGTCTTCCCACCGGTAATCAAGAATCTCTTGATTCTGAATGGGCTCTTTTTCATGGCCCAGATCGTCTCGGAAACCAACCAGACGTTGATCTACTGGATGGGCTTGTGGCCTATTGGTGACGCACCGATTCCGCTCGGTCAATTTTGGCCATGGCAGCTGATTTCTTACTCGTTTCTGCACGGCAATTTTACCCATCTCCTCTTCAATATGTTTGCCTTGTGGATGTTTGGCGTTCAGATTGAAAACACGTGGGGATCGCAACGCTTTACCGTCTTTTATTTTGTTTGCGTAATTGGAGCAGCTATGCTTCAGTTGATTGTAGCTTCGACAGGTGCGGGTTGGTATCCGACCATCGGGGCATCTGGCGGAGTTTTTGGCCTATTGTTGGCATTTGGAATGATGTTTCCAGACCAGCCTATTTACTTGTATTTCCTTTTTCCCGTCAAAGCGAAGTGGTTTGTCATTGGCTACGGTCTGATTGAACTGTTTGGCGGCGTGACGGGATCGAGTACAGTAGCCCATTTTGCCCACCTTGGCGGGATGCTTTTCGGCTTTCTCTTGATTCAATTTTGGCGTGGAAAGCTTCCTTGGAAGCCCGAGCGCAGAATGTATTGGTGATAGCCTGCCCATGATAGAATTAGCTGGTTAATATCTTGAGTCAGTTCCAACTGTGGTATCAAGCTCAGCCCCGTGCCATTCGGCTCTTGCTGACCATCAATGTGGTTGTATACCTCTTGTGGAGGGTAGTTTTTGTACACCCTGAGGTCACGGAGTTCTTCGTGTATCTGCATCTAGCATTGAATCCGGCCATTCCCGGTATTCTTTTTGAGCCATGGCAGCTACTGACCTATTCCTTCCTGCATCTATCAGGAGGCATGGGAGGTCTGCTGCATATTCTGTTCAATATGATGTGGATGGTCTGGATTGGTCGTGACTATGAGCGGATGTATGGTCCTGGCAGACTATTCGGTATCTATGTGTACGGCGCCGTCGGCGGGGCACTGCTCACCGTACTCCTAGGCGCTCTGCTTCCAGGTATGGAGATGTTTACGGCTATTGTGCACGGAGCCTCCGGCGCCGTCCTAGCTATTATGACAGCAGTAGCCATTCATCATCCTCAACAACGTATTGGACTCATGTTCATCGGGGTCGTGAGACTCATTCACGTCGTGATTGGGTTTATTGCTCTCGATATTTTATTTATTTCAGGGGGTGGGACGTCAGTTTCTGCCCATCTGGGTGGCGTAGTTGCCGGCCTCATTGCGGGTCGCGTTGCGCTGAACGGTGGAAATCCGGCACCGTGGGCAGATGCTTTGTTCAACCGAAGCACGTCTTCCGCTCGGTTTAGCCAAAGCTCAACATCACCTTCCATTCTCCAAAGGATGGAAGAGAGACTAGCCGCAAAGAAAAAAGGCGCATCTCCAAGACCAGAACCAAAACAAACGGCCCAGATCTACCCCATGGATGTCGGAAGAGGGAAACGTATGAATGAGACCAAGGCAGAGGTAGACCGTATTCTCGACAAAATCAGTGCCAGCGGGTACGAATCGCTGACGAGGAAAGAGAAAGAAGTTCTTCTAAGGGAGAGTGAATCCGATTGATTTATTTTCGTCGCGATTAACGATTGTGGTTCTCCTAGTTCTCTTTGATCTTTAATCATTGATAAGCCTTGATTAAGACGCTTTCGCGATGCAACACAAGAGACTTCATGCTGTTTGACCGAAACGGACTCGATTTTAACTATATATCTGATCTCAAATCATGACCAGACCTCGAAGAGAATCACGCAAAGTGATGGTGGGCGATGTGCAAGTTGGTGGAGGTGCGCCTATATCGGTGCAGTCCATGACCACATCCAAAACTCATGATGTTGAAACGTCGCTCAATGAGATTACCAAGCTTGCAGAGGCTGGTGCTGATATTGTGCGCGTGGCTGTTCCGCGTCCGGAAGACGCGGAAGCTTTACAGTCCATAGTTGAAGGATCTCCCGTGCCCATCGTGGCAGACATTCACTTCAATCATAAGTATGCCCTGAAGGCCATTGAAGCCAATGTTGCTAAGGTTCGTTTGAATCCAGGCAATATTGGGAAGCCGGAGTGGGAAGCAGAGGTTCTAGTCGCGGCCAAAGAAGCAGGAATTCCCATTCGAATTGGTGTGAATTCTGGCTCTTTGGAAAAGGATATTTTGGATAAGTACGGATATCCTCAACCTGAAGCACTGTATGAAAGTGCGATGAGACACGTTGAGATTTGTGCAGCCAGCGGATTCGAGGATCTTATCATTTCGGTGAAGCACTCCGACGTGTATTTCATGATTCAAGCCTACAAATTATTGGCTGAACGAACTGACTTTCCTCTGCATCTTGGAGTTACGGAGTCGGGCTCGTTGAATACAGGGACGATAAAGAGTTCAATCGGAATTGGAGGTCTTTTGGCGCAGGGGATTGGGGACACCATTAGAGTCTCTCTTGCGGCTGACTCCGTTCATGAGGTCGAGGCTGGGCACCAGATTCTGAAATCACTGCGATTGGGAAGACCCGGCGTCAACGTGATCGCCTGTCCTACTTGCGGTAGACTGACGGGAAATCTTTTTACCATCGTTGAGGAGGTCGAACAGGCCATCAAGGAGCGGAAGTTTGAAAAGGACCTGAATGTAGCGTTGATGGGTTGTGCCGTGAATGGTCCGGGCGAAGCTGCAGGTGCCGACTTGGGCGTTTCATTAGGTCGCGGTCGTGCACACTTGTTCAAAAAGGGAGAAATCGTACGAACCGTCCCCGAAGCAGAAATAGTCTCAGCCGTCCTCACCGCCATCGAGGAGTGGTAGAGGCCTAACCACGCTACGCATGAAGGTGGTACCTGGCTAGCCGCCATCGAAGAGCGGCGCAAAGCTCGCCATGCTACATATGGGGATGGTAACTGGATGACCGCCATGGCAGATTGGTGGAAAGCTTGCCATGCTACATATGAGGATGGTAACTACTTAACTGCCATCGATCCTGATTGCAGTCTAATCACCAGTTAAAGACCGCACCGGTCCCTCTCATTACTATTACAATTGCTATCACGATTGTAATAGCATGGGCGATCACTCCGCCTGATGTGGAATTGTCCTCAAGGCCTGATTTTCGTCATTGAGGAGATATCATCCTCATTGCCATTCCAGAGTAGCAACCATTTGACTGCAATTGAAGAGTGGTAACGGCTATCTCGCTGTCATCGATGAGTGGTAGGTGGTCATCTAGCCGCCACCCTGAAAAACCCGCCGTCTTCGTCTCGAAAGTGCTGTAAACAAATACACGCTATTCCTTCTAATTGTGGCTATCCCCAGTAACGTTG
>DKOG01000265.1 GCA_002469915.1 Bacteroidetes bacterium UBA7368 | reverse complement strand
AAAGAAGGTGATGAAGACGTTCGTACAAATACTGCTTCACTGCCTCGTTATCTACGAGATCAACTACATCACGAGCGAAGGCTTCCAAAAGCATGAGGCGAGCTGCCTTTTCCGGAATTCCTCGAGAGCGAAGGTAGAATAAGGCTTCCTCATCTAGCTCGCCCGTGGTTGCGCCATGGCTACACTTGACATCATCCGCGTAGATCTCCAGCTCAGGTTTTGCATAGATCTGTGCACTGCGATCTAATACAATACTTTTGGAGGACTGATAGGCATTCGTCTTCTGGGCGTCTTGGCGCACCAACACCTTCCCGTTAAACACACCCGTTGCGCTGTCCGTCACAATGCCTTTGAATAGCTCATTGGAAAAACAATTCGGTTTGGCATGATCCACTAGCGTGTGGTTGTCGATGTGCGCACTTCCGCGCGCTACATACAGACCATTTAGGTGCGTTTCACATTCTTCGGCATCCGGAAGGAAATTCAAGTTATTCCGAACAAGACCGCCGCCAAGGGTAATAGTATCCGTTTTGAAATTGGATTCAGCACCCTGATGCACGAACAATCCATTCACAAAAGACGAATGCTCATTCCGCTCAAAAACCAGAACGTGGTCCATTTTGGCTTTTTCGCCGATAAATACTTCTGCCACGCGGTTTTCAAAGCTCGATCCTGCCGGCACCTCTGGAAAATGCTCGACGACATTTAGTGATGCGTCTTCTTCGACAATGATCAACATTCTGGGCTGCGCGAGTCCACCAACCGTTAAGGTATTGTGGTGAATGACGACCGGTTGATCAACATGGATGCCTTTTTCAACGCGGATAAAAATACCATCATCGGCAAAAGCAGATGCTAAAGCTGCGAAAGGATCCCTTTCCAGAACGATTGCACGCGACAAATACGTTTCCAAAAAGGAGGAATCACTCGAACGCATTTCCTGAAGCGTTCCAACACTCAGTCCTTCCGGGAGTTTGGCTGCGTCGCGGTCCAAGAGTTGACCGTCGGTGGTGCGATAGTGGTACCCATCGATATCGTTGAACGTATCGGCCAAAGAGGTCGCACTCTTTTCGGTAGACGAGGCTAGATTGTTTTTCAGCCACTTCGTTACCGGCGTGTACTTATACGCCTCCGTTCTTCTAGAAGGGAATCCTACTTCGGCAAATGCCTTAATAGCGGTGCGTCGGCTGGCAGTCCAAAAGTCCTCTTCACCGGACGGCATAAGACCGTACCGAGCGTCGAATTCTTGAACCATCAAGGCTTCGTCGGTTTTCTGTTCCTCAGGAACTGACTGTACTGAGTCTGTGGTCATAGTCATGAAGCAGGGAGTGCAGATTCGTCACGAATCCAATCGTACCCGTGTTCTTCGAGTTTGAGCGCGAGGCTTTTATCACCTGACAGGACGATCTTCCCATCAACCAGTACGTGAACTACATCAGGGACGATGTAGTCTAGTAGTCTCTGGTAATGCGTGATCACTACAAACGAACGATCAGAGGAGCGGAGAGTGTTCACACCGTCAGCAACAATGCGTAAAGCATCGATGTCCAAACCTGAATCCGTCTCATCTAGGATCGCTAGCTTTGGGTCCAACATGGCCAGCTGGAAAATTTCATTTCTCTTTTTCTCTCCACCAGAAAAGCCCTCGTTGACTGCACGGGCTTTCAGTGCCGGATCCAGATGAACGAGTGCGGCTTTTTCTTTCATCAGCTTTAGGAAGTCACCAGCTGAGAGCGCATCCAAGCCGCGGTGTTCACGGACAGAGGAAACCGCCTGCTTGAGGAAATTGGACATGGATACGCCCGGGAGTTCAACCGGATACTGAAAAGCGAGAAAGAGCCCTTCGCGTGCCCGTTCGTCTGCTTCCAGTTCCAAAAGGTCGTCTCCGTCGAACGAGATGCTTCCTTCGGTTACTTCATATCCGTCCCGACCGGCGAGCACAGATGCCAAGGTGCTTTTCCCTGAACCGTTTGGGCCCATAATGGCGTGAACTTCACCCGGACCGACCTTGAGGTCTAGACCGCGGAGGATTTCTTTCTGTTCTTCCTCAATGGAAACGTGCAGATTCTTGATCTCTAGCATAATCGTAGATGTATTACAGTGGTGGGGTGCCGGTTATCCGACACTTCCTTCTAATTCGATGGCGAGGAGGTTGCGGGCTTCAACCGCAAATTCCATGGGCAATTTGGCGAGAATCTCTTTGCAGAAACCATTTACGATCAATTTAATCGCGTCTGTTTCGCTGATGCCCCTCGCTTTACAGTAAAAAATTTGGTCTTCTCCCACTTTGGAAGTGGTGGCCTCGTGCTCGACTTGAGCCGAAGGATTGGATATCTCCAAATAGGGGTAGGTATGCGCACCGCAACGGTCGCCTAGTAGCATGGAATCGCACTGGCTGAAGTTGCGAGCATTTTCCGCCCCCCGATTCACGCGGACCAGTCCTCGGTACGCATTCTGACTATTGCCAGCAGATATCCCTTTCGAGATGATGGTTGAAGAGGTGTCCTTTCCGATGTGAATCATCTTGGTACCCGTATCAGCCTGTTGTTTGCCCTTCGTGAAGGCAACGGAGTAAAACTCACCGACTGAGTGGTCACCTTTCAGAATGCAGGAGGGATACTTCCAGGTAATGGCAGATCCAGTTTCGAGCTGGGTCCAACTGATCTTAGAGCGATCCCCTTCGCAAATGCCCCGCTTGGTCACAAAGTTGAAAATGCCTCCAACTCCATCCGCGTTTCCGGGATACCAATTCTGGATGGTCGAATATTTGACTTCGGCTGATTCCATAGCTACGATTTCGACCACTGCCGCATGCAGCTGGTTTTCATCGCGCTGAGGAGCCGTGCAGCCCTCTAGATAGGAAACGTATGAGTCATCATCGGCCACAATGAGCGTTCTTTCGAACTGTCCTGTGCCCGCAGCATTAATGCGGAAGTAGGTGGAGAGCTCTACTGGACAGCGAACACCTTTTGGGATGTAGCAAAAGGATCCATCCGAAAAGACGGCAGAATTCAGCGCTGCAAAATAGTTGTCGGTATAAGGCACCACGCGTCCCAGATACTTTTTAACGAGTTCTGGATGATTCTGAACCGCTTTTCCGAATGAACAGAAAATAATTCCATTCTTATCGAGTTCAGCATTGAAGGTGGTGGTAACCGATACGGAATCCATTACGACATCGACCGCAATACCAACCAATCGTTCCTGCTCTTGAACCGGGATCCCTAATTTGCTGAAGGTCTCCAGTAACTCTGGATCTACTTCATCCAGAGACTCATATTCGGGATTCTGCTTTGGAGCTGAATAATAGGAGATTGCCTGTAAATCAATTTCAGGGATATTGAGGTGAGCCCAATCGGGCATAGCCTCCTTATCAGTAAGCGAAACGAAATGCTGGTACGCTTTTAGGCGCCACTTGAGCAGCCAATCGGGTTCGTTTTTCTTTGCGGATATGAAACGTACGGTATCTTCGTTCAAACCGATTGGAGCTTTTTCTGACTCGATATCGGTTACGAATCCGTATTTGTATTCGCTATCTGCTACTTCGTGAAGAAGTTCTGTGCTGTTATCGCTCATTAAAAATGTAGGGATTGATATCAGTAAGTGCTTAAAACGCTCAAAAAAGGCAATCGGCGGACCTTAATTAGAATCAATCTAAACAAAGAGATAGAGAGCAAATAGTTTCTGAAGTCTTTGCGAAAAGATGGTGTGGGTAATGGTAAGGGGAACACCCTCGGGATTAGAGGGTGGACAGAGTCGCAAAAGACTACGCAGCGATACTATGGAAACTACAGAATCACAGATTATTGAGTTCGGAGACTCAGCCCGCTCCAAGCTGTTGCAGACAGCTGAACGTGAAGGGGTAGATCTCTCGACAACCTATTTACGGATTGCTGTTGTACCAGGTGGTTGTTCTGGACTTACCTACGACTTGGGGTGGGACACGACGAGAAAAGATACAGATACCTTGTTAACCGTGGCTCCCATGAACGTGGTCATCGATCCAAGGAGTGCGGCCTATCTAGAGGGCACTCGATTAGAGTTCTCCGATGGATTGGAAGGAAAGGGTTTTCACTTTGACAACCCACAAGCTGTTCGGAACTGTGCTTGTGGAGAAAGCTTCGGCCTCTAGACTAGTTAACTCTATACGAGGCTGAGCTACGAATACTATTCGTTGCGAGACCATTCAATTTGGTCGCCTTCTATCAAACCCAAGGAATCCAGAAACCCGGCTTCCAGCTCTAATACGTACTGCACGGGACCGTTAGAAGGAACGGTTTCCGTTCGCATGGGCTGTATGTACTTGGTCATCGAATGCACTTCTCCACTCGACCTGATCCAAACAAAATCAAGAGCTAACCGGGTATTTCCCATCCAAAAGCCCTGTTCTGCTTCTGCTGGGAATACGAAAAGCATTCCGGAATCAGCCGGGAGTTCGCTTCGCTGCATCAGCCCGCGGTTTCGAGACGAGTCGTCTTCCGCAATTTCAATGGCGATCGTTCGCAATAATTCTTCATCTCGAAAGAACGAGAGTGAGCCATCACTTCTGAAGGGGATATTGACCTGTGTTTCAACAGGCTCGGCAGGGGCCGCTGGTTTATCGCCGTTTGAACAACCTAAAACCAACAAAAGCGCGATAATGTAGAGACTGTACTTCATTAATTAGTTTCAAATGTTCTACGCTCCCAGCTAATCAGGTCGCCGGGAGCAATTTTGTATTTGTTGGTAAAGCCAGCCCTGACCTCAACCACGTATTGTGCGGGTTCAGTTGATAAGATGGGATCCTTAGAAAAAGGAGTCGTTCCCTTCACAATGTTAATGATTCTGCCGTCGGGGTCTACAAAGAGGATATCTAACGAAAGAGGCGTGTTTAGCATCCAAAAAGAACGACTAGCTTGTCCAGGAAAGATGAAAAGCATGCCCATGCGCTCCGCCATCGTCCTGCGATACATTAAACCTTGGTTTCGAGCCGCTGTATCTTCGGCGATTTCAATCACGACTCGCTGTATCAGGCTGCTGTCCGGGCGAATGAAATCCAATACCCCGTCCGGTCTGAATTCAATATTCTGATCGGTAGGTGGATTAGAATCTTCAGTATTCGTACATCCTATTACCGCCAGACAAAGAGTCAGGATGAGGGCGTTTCCGAGGGTAACAATCGTGATGTTACGTTGTCGCATATTGTTTTTCCGAGGTCGGTAAGACGAACGTTCTGGTTTCGGATCGGCAGGATAAACCCACCTTCTTCTAAGTCGGCCAACTGCTGGACGTTTTGGGAGAGCAGGTCAACGCCATAGCGGTCTTCCAGTTCATTTAGGTTTAAGCCATCTGCTGTTCTAAGCCGCAGCATGATATGTTCATCTGCCAGAGTGTCCAGGGATAAATGCTCAACATCGTCGACGGGAGCTACGTGTTGTTGAAGAAGCGCCTCGTAGCGCCTCAGGTTTTTCACGTTAGACCATCGTTTGGCGGGAAGACCGGCCCACCAGAAGGAATGGGCTGAGGGGCCTACACCTATATAGTTCTTGTGCGACCAGTAGCGGTGATTATGAATGGCCTTGAATCCGGGACGTGCGAAACTGGAGATTTCATAATGGTCAAAACCATGTCCTTTCAGATAGTTCATTGTAAAGGTGAACTGATCCGTGGAATCTTCATCGGCAACAGGCTGGACTAATCCACGATCAA
>DKOG01000171.1 GCA_002469915.1 Bacteroidetes bacterium UBA7368 | reverse complement strand
ATCTCGGGCCAAGGATTGCCGGTGAACGGAGATTTTTCGGCTACTTCAGGGGTGGAGCAACCCACTAGGAGGGCTATAAAGACCACCTGAGCGAATACATATTTCATAACGCTGGTTCGGGAAGTGATGAGAACTATTTGGTCGCGTAAATGGACATGAAGCGGATGATGGTATCGATTCCTGCGCGGAATCGATCTAGCCCAAATTTTTCATTAGGGGAGTGGATGGCATCTGAATCGAGTCCAAAGCCCATCAATACCGTTTCCTGACCTAGAATTTTTTTGAAATCTGCTACAATCGGGATGCTACCGCCACAACGCACCATATATGGTTTTTCGTTGTAAACCCCTTCCATGGCTTCAGAGGCAGCTTTCATGGCATCACTATTGGTGTCAACAAGGGCTCCGTGGCCACCATGCAAATCTTCGAAAGTGAGCTTCATTGTAGGAGGGCAATGCTTCTCGAAATGCGCCTGCAACTTGTCTGTAATCTCTTCTGGTGTTTGTCCAGGGACGAGGCGGCAGGAAATCTTGGCGTGGGCCAGTGAAGGAAGAACGGTTTTAGCTCCTTCACCCGTAAATCCACCCCAAATACCGTTACAGTCTAGCGTTGGGCGGGCCGTCGTGCCTTCTAGTACAGAATAGCCTGCTTCCGTTTTGGACTCTGAAGCACCCACCTCAGCAACCCATTCGTCCGCGTCAAACGGTAGGCTAGCGAACGTTGTTCGTTCTTCGTCGGTCAGCGGCATGACCATATCGTAGAACCCATCGATTGTGATACGATGATTTTCATCGTGCAGATCTGCAATCATCTTTGCGAGCGCATTAATGGGGTTCTCAATGGCTCCACCATACACACCAGAATGAAGGTCTCGGTCGGGTCCTTCTAAGGACACCTGAACATAAGCCAACCCGCGAAGGCCGTAGGTTATGGATGGAACACCCGTCCCGAACAATGCTGTATCAGAAACGACCGCAACATCGGCAGCGAGCATGTCTTTGTTATCTTCCAAAAACTTGGGAAGGTGGACGGAGCCAATCTCTTCCTCGCCTTCGAAGATCCACTTCACATTCAGAGGCATGCTTCCTGTGCCTTTGAAGTAGGATTCGGCGGCCTTGGCATGCATGAACATCTGTCCTTTGTCATCGCATGAACCGCGCGCATACAGGTCTCCGTTTTTGACTACTGGATCAAACGGTTCGGAATCCCACAACTCGAGCGGGTCAGGTGGCTGAACATCATAGTGCCCGTACACCAGAATAGTAGGTTTGGATGGGTCCACCATGTGCTCCGCATACACGATCGGATGCCCATCGGTCGGCATGATTTTCACATGAGAAGTACCCATGTCCCGCATGTTCTGAGCAACCCACTCTGCCGCTGCGTTTACATCGTCTTTGTGGTTCGGATCTGTACTGACTGAAGGAATGCGAAGGAAATCTTTGAGTTCTTCTACGAATCGGTCAAAGTTTGCATCGGTGTAGGAAAGAGCCTTTTGCATGTGCGGATACGCTATATATCAGATAAACGGGGGCTGCCAATTTAGCTCTAGAGAGGTGCATAAACATGTAAAAATTGTCAATTATGCCGGGGCAATCTTGGACGGTCGAGGAGCCGTTTCCCAGCTTTGAACCCTCTTTACAGTTCACTTTCATCTCGCCATCGTCTCAATCGCCATGATGAAACAGAATCGGGTCTAACGAGCTGGAAGTTGACGTTCCCATCCGTCCTGAATACGTCTCCTTGCTCGAGCGTTACCGTTAGATTGAAGGAGCGAACGATACGCATTTTAATGAAGCGTTCCAGTTCGTCTTGAGTGATGATTTGATTCCACTGCAGACGAATCAGTGACGAGTTCTGAAAGAGCCGCCGAGTGGTTTCAAGATCCTGTGCAAAGCCCCATTCCCGGTCCACTTGAGCATCAAAGTCATGCCAAACAAAGATGAACGAGGAATCTAGCAGCGTTTCGTAAAGGGACAGGTCTCTCAGTTCGTAGGCGTTTCGGAAATTGGTAAAAAAGCCTTCGACCGTTGTCGGATCCCCCAGCAGGTCACCGAATGGATTGCCCTCTTCAAGGGCCGGCGCAAATGGATTGCAGGCGGCGACACTTGTGCTGAGAACCAATATGATGAGGGCAATGCGCATTGCTCAATATCGCAACAAAGGTGCTATTTCATGAACTCAGCCTTGAGATCGCTCCAGGAGGGCTCGGATCCCAATTCCTGATCAGTCCACTCTAAAATAGACCATAATCCGTCAGAACCCTGTTTTAAGACCCATACGAGTCTCCCCTGCACCTGTTTGGGTACTTCAGCGCGACTGTGATTGATATTCAATACGTAGGTAGCGTCTAAAACAAATTCATCAGGAGCAACGAGGGTCAGGCTCCGGTCATTGAGCGCTAAAACATGCCCGACATTGAGGGCGGCTGCAGCCGTAAGGGCTGAAAAATACTGCTCTTCCTGAGACCGAGTCCATGAGGCAAATACGGATTCCCGAGCTTGGGCCGAAGCAGAAGGGCGAAACGTGAACGACTCAGACAGGGATCTTCGATAATTGAGGGTATTCAGTTCGGCGATAGAGAACTGAATATTGTCTATCACTTGCTCCGGCGTGTCAGGCTGATCAAACGTCCCTGATTCGGCCAATGGATCTTCCGGCTCACGAGTTGAAAAAACGGAGCATGCGGTTAGAGTCAATACGGCAAGCGTGTAGGTCAATATGAGGAAGAAGCGTGTCCGCACAGCGCTCAACTGTTGAGGTTCATAAACGGTTGCAATGTTTCCTCTGCCGATCGGGTATCTGGAAACCAAGAACAGATGCGTTCCATTACTCGATCTAGCAACACATCAGGACAGGAGGCACCGGCTGTGAGGAGGATATCGACAGGCTTTTGGTTGGGAAGCCAATCGTGGGACCTTTCGTAGCGTTTAAACTCGTAATTGAAATGCCGGATCTCTGTATTCGATATCAAATTACTGTCCCCACTGACGAAATAAGTAGGCATGACTTCTTCGCATAACTCAACAAGGTGGCTAGTATTCGAAGAGTTAGTGCCTCCCACAATGATGGCTAGATCTGCTCCTTCATTTATCAGAAAGCGCGTAGCATCCTGATTTTCATTGGTTGCATAGCACAAGGTATCACTGGTGTCTGCGAAGCTATCTAGCTCGGCACCTCCATCTCTGTCCAAAACGGCCTGTTTTAAGAGGGCGGCAATTTCAGTCGTTTCCGTTGCAAGCATTGTGGTTTGGTTCACCACACCTAGCCGTTGCAGATCTCTATTTGGATCGAAGTCCGGGCTATATCGCTCTGAAAAGTGCTCAAAGAAATAGTCAGCGTTCTTTTCTCCACGAACAACGGAAGCTAGTTTTTCAGCTTCTTCCAGATCTCTAACTACGATGACAGGCGCGACAGCCTGAGCGTGGGAAACCGTAGCACGTGTTTCTTCGTGGTATCGTTTTCCGTGCACGACCACCGTGTAGTTCTTCGTGCCAATTTGCAAGGATCGGTTCCAGACTTTCTCCACAAAGGGACACGTCGTGTTGTAGGCCTCAACGTCAACTCCGATATCAGTTAAGAGCTGTTGGGTCTCTAGGGTGGTACCGAACGCTGGGATAATCACGATATCCTCTGCCTTCAGTTCACTAAATGGGATCAGTTGCTTTCCGGATGTGGTGCGCAAAAACTGGATGCCTCTGGCTTTAAGGTCTTCGTTTACGTGGGGGTTGTGGATCATTTCTGAGAGCAGAAAAATCCGTCTCCCGTTTGCTTCAGAAATTGCTTTGTAGGCGATTTCAATTGCATTTTCCACGCCATAACAAAAGCCGAAATGTCTGGCCAGCTTAAAGCGCACGGGTCCAAAGTCTAGGACGGAAGGAGACAAATCCTTTTTCCTCGGATCAAGGAGTTGACGAGCTCCCTTGACCTTTGAAACCAATGGGCTTTTGTAAAAATCTGGTACGTCGAATTGGCGAGCCATGCAGATCTAGAACTTGGGTTGAGTGGCGCGATAGTACGCTTTCGTGTGAAAGGTGTTCAGTTAAAGTCGGCGCTCAATGCGTGGCATGATTTCCGCTTTCCAAGAGGCAAATTCATTCCGGACAATCGCTTTTCTGGCCTCTCGCATGAGCCAAAGGTAGAACGTGAGGTTTTGAACGGAAGCGATTTGCATTCCAAGAACCTCTTTTGAGATGAAAAGGTGACGTAAATAGGCTTTGGTAAAGTGTCGTGATGCGTATTTATCCAGACCGGGGTCTATTTCCGAGAAGTCCATCTGCCACTTCTTGTTACGAATATTGATAATACCCTCGGTTGTGAAAATATTACCGTTTCTCCCGTTGCGAGTAGGCATTACGCAGTCAAACATGTCAATTCCACGGTGCACGTTTTCTACCAAGTTCGCGGGTGTGCCCACGCCCATGAGATATCTGGGTTTCGAGGTGGGAAGCACTTCTGTAACCACATCCACCATGGCGTACATCTGTTCGGCGGGCTCTCCGACGGAGAGCCCGCCGATGGCATAACCGGGAAAGTTCAGATCGACTAACTGTCTAGCTGATCGGCGACGAATCTCGGGATAGACCACGCCTTGCACGATGCCAAATAGCGACTGATCATGTCCGTAAAGGGGAGTGGTTGCATTGAATTGTTTCATACACCGTTCGGCCCAGCGCACGGTCAGTTCATTTGAGTTTGCGGCATAGGTTTCGGTCGCGTCGCCGGGAGGACATTCGTCTAACACCATCATGATATCCGATCCGATGGATCGCTGAATATCAACCACGGACTCGGGAGTAAACTGGTGATATGATCCGTCAATGTGAGACTGAAACCGGACTCCTTCTTCGGTTAATTTGCGTCGCTCGGCTAGCGAAAAGACCTGATATCCACCAGAATCAGTCAATATTGGACGATTCCATCCTTGAAAAGCGTGTAACCCTCCGGCTGCTTCCATTACTTCCATCCCTGGACGTAAGTACAGGTGGTAGGTATTCCCAAGAATGATATCGGCATTGATGTCGGATTCGAGTTCTCGGGGCCAGACGGCTTTTACGGTACCGACTGTGCCCACCGGCATGAAAATGGGCGTCTCAATGCGGCCGTGACTTGTTTCGAGAAAACCGGCACGGGCTCCAGAGGGATCCGTGGATTCGAGAGTAAATTGCATACGTCGTGTCGAAAAGCCTATTGCTGGCGAGTGGAATCGCTTCGCGTGTTTAAGTCTCCTTCCAGTGCTTCGAGTCGCTGCTGCCAGAGCAGGAGCTCCCGCTCCCGTTGGGTAATCTGATTGAAGGACTGTCTAAGAGCCTCTTCGCGTACTTCGAACGGAGCGGCCTCTACACTTCCTCTTTCTTCGAAATAGCGTCTGAACAACCAGTTGTGCTTGGCCGCTTCCATGAGCTCAGCCATTCTAAATGCTCCCATTTCACCCCAAAAAGCAGCGTTCTCAGCCGACTGTGACACCGACTTGAGGTCAGTAGCGATAACGGCAAGTGTATCTGTGGTGGCAACGAGAGCGTCAAACAAAGCGGGATCGTTTAAGAGCTTGGCAAATGAGCCATCTCCAGAATCCGCCTTCGCCAAAATAGACTCAATGCCTTGGGTGGCTTGAGTAGCCAATTCTACTAGAATGTCAGCGTTCGCTTCAGCTGATGTAGCCAAAGCTTGGAGCACTCTTCGGGATTCGCTCGTTGTTTCGACAATTTCGACATACAGCGTAGAGTCATAGATCACTTTGCCCAGGGTGCCCTCGCCGCGCTGTACATCTCGCATGATTTCCTCAAATGCGACAGCAGCCGTTTCGAATGTTGTGACGGAAGCCATGGCCCGGTCCGTGATTTCAAACAAATCGAAAGGGTCTACACCCGGCAGTAAATCTCCGTCTTCAAAGAGGTCGTCAATGTCGGCTGGGTTGATCAGAACGATGATCTGTTCACCCACAAGGCCATCACTTTTGATCTGAGCCTGGGTGTTTTTTCTAATTAGATGGGCCGCTTTTGTAGTGATGGACATGGACACTAAAATGGGCTCTCCTGGCGCAGAGGGTAGGGATACGTCTGAAACGCGGCCCACATTAATCCCCTGAAACTGTACTGGCGCCCCTTCCTGAAGACCAGCAACCTGCGTAAACTGGGTTTGCACTCGCAGCGTGTCACTGAACATAAATGTCCGGTTTCCGATGGTAAATAGCGCCACCACAAACAGCAAAGATGCTGATGCAATCAAGACTCCTGTACGAGCGGTGCGATTCATGGGCGGGTGCTTTTGAGGTCAGTTTTGTTGAATAGTTTCACTACCGAAGAAGGTAGCAATTGCAGGATGATCGTGCTGACTGATTTCGTTTAATGGGCCGGTTGCCAGAATTTCGCCGTGATGCAGGAAATGGACCTGGTCGGCAATGATCTCAGCGCACAGCAGGTCATGGGTAATAGCCACCGAGGTGATGCCCCGGTCTTCCTGCAAGCGAACAATCAGGTCCGAAACCATCCGTACCGAAACTGGATCCAGTCCGGTAGTAGGTTCATCATACAGAATGATCTTTGGTTCAAGAATAACCGCTCTCGCTAGCGCAATACGTTTTTTCTGCCCCCCAGACAACTCGGCAGGGTAATGTCCCACTTTTTCGGGCAGACTTACCCATTCCAGCGTTTCCACAATCCGATCTTTGGCCTCGGATGAAGTCAGTTCGGCATGACGATCAAGGAAAAACATGAGGTTTTCAAACACCGTCATCGAGTCGAATAGGGCTCCGGACTGAAATAGATATCCAATAGACAAACGGAGTTCATCCATTTCATCCTCGCCTAGCTCTTCAACCTGTTTATCCAAGACTCGGATGGTGCCTTGATCCGCTTTGATCAACCCAACAATGTGTTTGATAAGCACACTTTTACCCGAACCGGATCCGCCCATTACGACGGCAGATTCACCCTTGGATACATCTAGGTTTATCCCCCTGAGTACATCTAGCGAACCAAATGACTTGTGGATATTGTCCAATGATATGATCACGTTCTGATCCACTACCCAGCCGTACCAAAAATCATAAGGGACAGACGAACGATGATGACATCGGTAAGCAGAATGAGTAGGGAGGAGCCCATTACAGCGCGCATGGCTGACTGACCCACTTCTCGCGTGCCACCCCGAACGGTAAAGCCAAGATGACAGGAAACGATCCCTACAATAAATCCAAAGACAGCCGTTTTACCTGTATCTACGATGACGTCACTGAACCGAAGGGACTCAAATGCGGTGCTTATAAAGATGCGATAGTCCATTCCAGAGGCCATCAAGGACTCAATGTACCCGCCAAACACGGCGATAGAGTCGGTCCACAGTGTCAAGATTGGAAACATGATCATGCAGGCCAGCACCCGCGTGATAACTAGAAAATGGAATGGTTTGAGCGCTGCCACTTCGAGTGCATCGATTTGCTCGGTAACTTTCATGGAACCTATTTCAGCTCCAATTCCGGCTCCTAACCGTCCAGCTAGGACGAGTGCCGTAATCACCGGCCCAATTTCCTTAATTACCGAGAGGGCTAGCATATTGGGCAAGACCGCTTCAGCGCCGAAACGAACGAGTGTGCCACGGCTTTGCATGGCCATCACGATCCCGATAGCCAATCCTGTTATTCCCGTTAGAACAAAGCTCTTGGTCCCTACTTCGTCCATCTGACGAAGCAACTCCCGGCCTTCAAATGGCTTTCTCCAGACACGGGCAAAAAACTGACCCATGAATCGGACCAAATCAGCGAATTCTGCAAAGAAGTCAGTTAAGGGGTGGGCGCTATTTTTTGTGCGAGAGGTTATAAATCAATCCAATTAAAATGCATGCTGCCAGCGTAGGTTAACTCGCAATATCGTGCCCTTGTTCAACAGACTTAAAAGTAACTGCTGGACGAGTTCATATTCTATGGAAACCTGAGTTCGTTTTTCATTAGTTGAACTGGTGGATTCTGTGCCAGCAGCGAGACTAATAGGTAAGTTCACGGATACGTAAAGTTTCGGAGAGACGTATTTCCCGGCAGTTAGTGTGAGTCCCTGCAATCCGGAAGGGACTATCTCAATAACATCCAACCCTAACCCCGACCCGGCCATGTTCTCAATTAAATCAGTTACAGAGCCAATGGCTAGACCGGCTGCCGATTGGAGGTAGGCGTCCCCTTGGTTATCGCTGATCTGAAGAGCAGAGAAAGCCGGACGCCCTGTAGCGATATAGGAAACAATGTCGGAGAGTTCCATCGTAGGCTCAGAATCGAAGGTTACATTCAGCTCATCTGGAGTGCCCTCGGCAATTAATCGGATGGTAACCTCCTCGCCTCCTGAAGAGTGGGAGGTAACGGTATAAGAGGCTTCCAGACTCATATCCGGTGTTTCTGCGGCGCCATTAAAGGTCAATTCACCCCGTTCGAGATCGAATCGCTGCCCAAATTGTACGATGCGGCTTCGTTCTGGCAAAACGGATACGGATCCAAACACAAGAGCGTCTTCAAAAGGGGCTTTGGACACATCCAGGTCTCCTGTTAATTGAATGTCCAATCGAGGATTGGATTTCGATCGAACCCAGGTATCTCGCCTCATTTGTACCGTCAAGTCCTTTATGGTCAGC
This sequence comes from Bacteroidetes bacterium UBA7368, assembly GCA_002469915.1. Lineage (GTDB taxonomy): Bacteria > Bacteroidota > Rhodothermia > Rhodothermales > UBA10348 > UBA10348. Next base: position 3,723 of record DKOG01000171.1, on the reverse strand, counting down.
GTTTCATAGGCATCGAATGAAACGGTATCGGTGGCTGCAACGCGTAGTCCGAATCTCTGTTGGAGGGTGGCTAGGTCTGCATCTGACAACGTAATCGGCTCAAAAATGTCTGAAGAGGTGGCGTCGGACAACCAGAAATCTCCTCGGTTCACGGTTAACGTTCCGCCTAGTTCGGGGCGATCGGTCGTTCCGTCCAAGTGCATGTCCCCGCTCACAACGGCTGAGTACTCGTGATTGTCAACGGCCCGAAAGTCTTGGGCCGAGAGCAAGACGTCAAATTCCCCGAGTTGTAGCTCCGGAATACTGATGGACCCTTCTCCCGTGATGCGTCCATCTCCGGAGGAAGCAGAAAGACGGTCTACAAGTATTTGGTCTCCTTCAAAACGAAAAGCTGCCTGAATATCGTCAACGATCATTCCTCGACGTTTTCCCAAGACAGGAAGGCCTAATTCTCCGTCAGTTAGGCTCAAGGAGCCTTCTAAAAATGGGGCTTCGGAGGTTCCTTTGACATCTACCGTGCCAGAAATACGCCCCTTTAATCGGTCCATCAGTTCAGGATCCATGATTCCACGAATCCAATCTATTGGATAGTCATTAGCTTTCAATTGAAGGCGGACGGGGAGCGTTGATTCTGGACTTGGAATAAGGCCCGATAGACTAATCACTTGCTCATCCGTCACATCCATACCAGCACTCAGTCGGGTGCCTTCTTGGTCTGTGCTAAATTCCAGATGCAGCGCCCCGGCTGCTTGCTTAAAGGCCTGTATATCTCCATCTAGGGATCCCTGAAGCTCTATTCCGGAGCTGTCTTCGGCTACCGTGATCGTCCCGTCGAATGTACCGTCTAGGTGTGGATAGCTAAATAGTTGGGCCCACGGACCTATATGGACTTTTTGAACGCTGACTAGGTTTCTTGAAGCCGCTCCCAGATTTGAAGAAACACCGATGATTCGCTGTTCTCCTGATATCAAGACGAGGGGGTTTTGCAATTGACGGGTGTCCAGATTGAATGCCGAAGTACCGACCATTTCCCAGGAATCATCTGCGAGTTGAGCGTTGAATTCATTGAGATAAATGCTGATCGAAGAGTCCATCGGAGAAAAAGAGAGGTTAGCCTCTCCAGATCCATGATCTCCAAGATCTAGTTTAGCACGCGTCGTTATTTCCTGGCCGTCATAAAGCGCCTTTATTTCTATCGACTCCGAGTTGATCATTCCGAATTCGATCAGTTGCAGACGAGCGGTCAATTCGGCTGATCCGGGCCGCAGATCTTCTCCTAGTTCAGCTAATACACGGGCCTGAACGCTATTCGCTGTTACCGCTGGATGATGGGGGCGCATCAACGACAGGTCTGCAATGAGTCTTAATGCACCAAAAGACCCCAAAACCTCGCCATCAGACGTCAATTCAGTAAATCTGATCTCTTGATCCTGAAGGAAAGAGAACGAATTGAAAGAATCATTTAAGGTAAGTTCATACCGCAGGTCAGAAGCCTGATCCGATGGCGAAAGAGGTAGGAAGCCAGCAGCCGACATCGTTCCAAATTGGGTCGAGATGTCGAGTGAGTCAATTTTAACCCCTGCATCATTGATTAAGCCTCGGGCGATTCCCGTGTGTACGTCCAAATCTTCTATGGATCCCGAGAGAGAATCTACTTCCATGCTGAAGTCAGAGAAATCTGCTTCGCTACGTTCTGCATTGAGGACTGAATTGAAGGTGATCGATGAGACCATGTCCAAACCGGCGAGCGCGGCGAGGTCCGCATTCTCGACATTTACGGTACCGAAAAGGAATGCATCTGTTAGCCCATACGAAGCGCGAACCTCGCCGCGCTCTAATTGGGCCTTCAACTCACCAGCCGAAGAGGTAGTGTCTCCTCGCACGGAACCCGACAGAGCCTCTATTTCACCCATGTTCAACCTGGAACCTGCTTTGAGATCAATACTGGCCTCGAAGGGAAACGCATCGACTAGCTTAAGATCGGCCTCAAATTGCCCGGTAAGCAGGGATTCGTGATCCAGGTCTAGTAATAAAAAGGGGTCAAACTTCTGCAATGCCCCTTGAATGGTCACCCATTGGTATTCCGGATTCCAATTCAATAGGGCGTTAAGGTGCGCATCTGGACCCGTTTGAGAGGATATCTGCGCGGAGATCTTGCCTTCAGATAGGCGCAGGTCGGCTGAACCTTCAATTGGATGACCATTTAACTCCGATCCATCAAAATGGAGAACCAGCGTGCCCATCTCCGCTTGCAGATCAGATTCACCGGAGAAAAATCCATTCAACGCGGAGTGTCCGGCTTCACTTCCAGCCAGCGAAAAGACATCTACGTTTTGTAGTGTGCCTTCCTCGATGATGAATTGAGTTTCATCCAGACGCGCCTTAAGAGTTACCGACCCTGCGTTGTTTAAACTGAAAGCAGAGGTCTGCAGGTCGAGATTCGACATCGAACCGTCGGCGCTGAAAAGGAGCTTGTCAAGTGGAATGGTTGCGCTCCTGCACCCAGCCATTTGGCCCTCCACGGACACATGATCCGATGCGTATTCTCCGCCGAACGGTCCACCCTTTATGGTGCAGTCTCCGATCGAGGACGGCTCGACTCGGCCACTAAAGGTGGCATCGGTCAAGGTATATCCATCGAGATGCATGATGAGATCTAGAGTCGCATTCACATTACTAGAAAGGGAGGAGGTTGGGTCTCCCGGCATACTCCAATCAGAAAAATCCCAATTTGAGGTCATTTCACCCTCGGGGGATAGGCTGCCGCTTCCGACAAGGCGTCCATTCGATGTATTCAGGTCGGTAGAAAAGGAGACATTATCGTTTTGAAGCGATGACTCAATTGTGGATGGGAGCAGCTTCACGGGGCCCAGCGTCCCCTTGGTCATCGAGAGGGCTAGATATCCGTTTCCTTCAGATAGATCTACGTTTAATTGCCCTTCTAAATCGGTCAGACTCTCAAGGGAGGCATGAAGATGGCTCGGTTGTAGGCCATTTATGAAAAGGTTGATGGCGTGGGTATTAGGAGTGCGGTAGTTCGTCCAGCCCTCAGCCGTCGCCGTTCCCGATTTCAACGTGGTGAAAACTGCCTTGAACCCAGCAGAATCTGGCGTTCCAAAGTGCGTGATGTCCCAGTTCACTTTCTCGGAGTCCAATAATCCGGGCACAAAAGGAACGACATCTTTCATATCAAGGACTCCCTGGCCTTTTAGGTCAAACGACTTGAGTCCTGCATCGTCTCTCTCCATGGATCCTGATAGATGACCTGAACTTCGCTCTGTATCGAGGGAGAAGGCAAACGATGAGGGAACATCAGTCATGAAGGAGCCAGAAAGGCCCAGTAAACCTTGAGAGTCGGTATCGATATACTCAATAGCCGCCCAAAGAGTATCGAGCCGAGCTTCAATGGATTCGCCAAGTACGAGGCCTTGAAGCTGGATAGCCGAGTCGGCGATGCGGGCCAGCGCAGACGAATCTGTTCGAATAACGGCGGATGCTTTGGTTGCGTGTATCTCTTGAACTGAAAATGATGTCTTGCTCTCGGACGGGGGCAGTTCAGGAAACACAAATGATCCATCTGCTCGGCGAGTCACATCGGCTCGAACACCCGCAATGTGCACAGCTTCAATGGATCCGGAAAGAACCTGTAATAGCCCAAAATCAATAGAAACCGAGTCTACTTGGACCTGGGTCGAATCATCCGTAGTGGCTAGCGTCGTGCCG